>JAJRRR010000425.1 GCA_024279285.1 Planctomycetota bacterium | reverse complement strand
GGAAATCCTGAGGCGCTATCGAGAAGACACGCTGGAGTTTCCGTTCAAATACTCCCGCCCCTACCAGGCACCCCAGGAAGACCTGAAGATTTTCCTGCTGATGTAGGTCCTGTCAAAATGGTTCAGGCTCCAAAATTTCCTGACATTGTTCTGGATGCATTCCATTTGGTCCGCCTTGGTGTGGTACTGCGATACGCTGGAGGACGGCACAAGCTCCACCCCAAGGCAAAAACTAAGTGGAAAGAAGACCTTCATAGGACTCTCCGTATTTATGGCGGTTTCCCCAAGGCTCATCCTGCTCTCGTGAGAATCTTTCAGAAAATAGCCCAGCTTCAGTGCAAACGCCGCATCTGGGACATATATATTTTCCATGGGGCGGATATTCCTTATGGGGCACAAAGATTAGTTTCGGCTTTTCTGACCTATGAAAACGAGCTTCGCCAAACCATTGCCGAATTGGAAGCGCGGGGGATTCCTCCGGTGACGATTCTGCGTAAGCGCTCTCAGGATGGAGCATGCGCTGCTGTGTAATCATCCCGGCCCGGATCGGTTCGGCCCGCCTGCCCCGAAAGATGCTCTTGGCCGAAACGGGCAAGCCGCTGGTGGTGCACACTTTTGAGGCGGCCCGCCGAGCTCGGCTGCCCCAGGCCGTTCTGGTGGCCACCGACTCGGAAGAGATCGCCCGGGCCGTGCGCCGCTTCGGCGGCCAGGCGGTACTCACCAGCCCCACCTGCCCCAGCGGCACCGACCGCGTGGCTCAAGTGGCTCAAAAGCTCCCGCAGTTTGACCTAGTAGTCAACCTCCAGGGGGACGAGCCGGAGATGAATCCCCGATACATTGACCAGGTGGTGGAGCTAGCCGGAAAGTGATTTCTCAGAGAGTTTCTGGACTCCAAGTGGAGTGGTACGGCTAAGGCAACGAAGTGCTGCCCATGAGAAAGCGGTCAATTTCCCGGGCAGCCAGGCGGCCTTCGTTGATGGCCCAAACCACCAGCGACTGCCCTCGGCGACAATCCCCGGCGGCGAACACCTTGGGCACATTGGTCTGAAAACGGCCATATTCGGCTTTGAAGTTGCTTCGCGGATCGCGTTCCAGGCCCAGGGCTTCGGCCAGTGTGTCTTCCGGGCCCAAAAAACCCATGGCCAGCAAAACCAACTGGGCTTTGAACACCTGTTCGGTTCCGGGCAACTCCTTCATTTGCCAGCGCCCGTTGGAGTCTTTTTCCCACTCAACCCGAACCGTGCGCACCCCGGCCACATGGCCGTTGCCATCGTCGATGAACTCCTTGCTGAGTACGCAATACTGTCGGGGATCGTGACCAAACACAGCTTGGGCTTCGGCATGGCCGTAGTCGACGCGGAAGATGCGGGGCCATTGGGGCCAGGGGTTGTCGGGAGCCCGATGCTCCGGAGGCTTGGGCAAAAGCTCAAAGTTGACCAAGCTACGGCACCCGTGACGAATCGCCGTGGCAATGCAATCGGTGCCAGTGTCCCCGCCGCCGATCACAATCACATCCTTGTCCTTGGCCGAAATGTATCGGCCATCTTGCAGGCCGGAGTCCAGCAGGCTTTTGGTGTTGGCCGTGAGAAATTCCATGGCAAAGTGGATTCCCCGCAGGTGGCGTCCCGGGATGGGCAGGTCCCGAGGGCGGGTGGCTCCGGTGGCCAGCAACACGGCGTCGTAGTTGTGCAGCAGCTCCTGAGGATCCAGGTCCACGCCCACATGCACTTCGGTGATGAACTTCACCCCTTCTTTGTGCATCAGGTCCACGCGGCGTTGAACGATTTTTTTGTCCAGTTTCATGTTGGGGATGCCGTACATGAGCAATCCCCCGATGCGATCCGCGCGTTCGTACACGGTGACGAAGTGGCCGGCTTTGTTGAGCTGATCGGCGGCGGCCAATCCGGCCGGCCCGGAGCCTATGATGGCCACTTGCTTGCCTGTGCGATGCTTCGGCGGTTGAGGACGTACCCAACCTTCTTCATAAGCCCGATCGATGATCGTGCACTCAATGTTTTTGATCGTCACCGGAGGCTCAATAATGCCCAACACACACGCTCCCTCACACGGAGCAGGACACACCCGCCCGGTGAACTCCGGGAAATTGTTCGTCTTCAGCAGCCGGTAGTAGGCTTCTTTCCAATGGCCCTGATAGACCAGGTCGTTCCATTCGGGAATGAGGTTATCAATGGGGCATCCGTACTGGCTCTGGCAAAACGGCACGCCACAGTCCATGCACCGCGCTCCTTGGGTCCGCAGGTGCTCCTCGGGCACCACAAGCTGGAACTCCTCAAAGTCCTTGATCCGTTCCAAAGGGTCGCGGTAGGGGATGGTGCGACGCTGATATTCCTTGAATCCGGTGGGCTTTCCCATGGCTTGGTGTTCCGTTGCAGGGGGTAATGAGGAAAAAGCAGGTTTCTCTTCTGGTCAAACGCGATCCGTGTCTCAGCAAACACTTGGGTGGCGTAGGAATTAGGAACCGGCGACCGGGACTTGCTGGCGTCGGCGTTTGCGCTCTTGCAGCACGCGCTTGTAGTCGCGTGGCATGACTTTGACAAACTGGGGACGCACTTGCTCCCAGTGGTCCAGCACATATTGGGCCACGGTGGAGCCGGTGAACTTGCGATGCAGTCGGATCAGGTGGAGCACTTCCTGGATGTCTTCTTCCTGGTCCAGTTCTTCCAGGTCCACCATGCCGAGGTTGCAGTTTTGCAGGAACACGCCTTCGCGGTCCCAAACATAAGCGATGCCTCCGCTCATGCCGGCGGCGAAGTTTCGTCCGGTGGGCCCAAGCACCACCACGCGCCCTCCGGTCATGTATTCACATCCATGATCTCCCACCCCTTCAATCACAGCATGGGCGCCGGAGTTTCGCACACAGAACCGCTCGGCAGCCCTGCCACGGAAAAACGCCTGGCCCCGAATGGCTCCATAAAGCACCACATTGCCCACGATGATATTTTCCTCCGGGACGAAGGTGCTGTTTCGTGGCGGGTAGATGATGATCCTCCCTCCGCTGAGCCCCTTGCCCACATAGTCGTTGGCGTCTCCTTCCAGCTCCAAGGTCACGCCGCGAATGAGCCAGGCTCCAAAGCTCTGACCGGCAGAGCCTTGAAGACGAATGTGCACGGTCTCCTCCGGCAAGCCATGCTCGCCCCAGTGCTTGGCAATCTCGTGGCTGAGCATGGTGCCCACGGTGCGGTTGGTGTTAACGATGGGAGTTTCAATGCGAACCGGTTTGCCGTGTTTGATGGCGTCCTGGGCCAGACGGATGAGTTTGTTGTCCAGGGCTTTTTCCAGGCCGTGGTCTTGTTTTCGGGTGCAGCGGACTTCCACCCCGGGATGGGGTTTTTGGGCCGGGGTGAGGATGGGGGTGAGGTCCAGTCCTCGGGCTTTCCAGTGGTCTATGGCATCGTCCACCTCCAGTACATCCACCCGACCGATCATCTCGTCCATGGTGCGGAAACCCAGTTGGGCCATGATGCGTCGGGCTTCTTCGGCCACCATGAAGAAGTAGTTGACCACATGCTCCGGCTTGCCTTGGAACTTTTTGCGCAGTTGAGGATCCTGGGTGGCAATCCCTACCGGACAAGTGTTCAAGTGGCACTTGCGCATCATGATACAGCCCAAGGTGATTAGCGGAGCGGTGGAAAAACCGAACTCCTCAGCCCCCAGGAGAGCTGCAATCACTACATCGCGTCCGGTCTTCAACCCTCCGTCGGTTTGCAGCACCACGCGGGAGCGCAGGTCGTTGGCCACCAGCGTCTGGTGAGTTTCGGCAATGCCCAGCTCCCAGGGCAATCCGGCGTGTTTGATGCTGGTCAGGGGGCTGGCTCCGGTGCCTCCGGCATCTCCAGAGATGAGGATGTGATCGGCATGGGCTTTGGCCACCCCTGCGGCGATGGTGCCCACGCCCACCTCGGAAACCAGCTTGACACTGATACGGGCCTGGGGATTGGAGTTTTTCAGGTCGTGAATGAGTTGCTTGAGGTCTTCAATGGAATAGATGTCGTGGTGGGGAGGGGGACTGATCAAACCCACGCCCGGGGTGGAGTATCGGGTTCGGGCGATCACTTCGTCCACTTTGCGCCCTGGCAGCTCGCCTCCTTCGCCTGGCTTGGCTCCCTGGGCAATTTTGATCTGAATCTCATCGGCGTTGGTCAAGTACCAGATGGTCACTCCAAAGCGTCCCGAGGCCACCTGCTTGATGGCCGAACGCTTGGAGTCCCCATTGGGCAGGGGTTTGAACCGTTCGGGGTCCTCGCCTCCCTCGCCCGTGTTGCTCTTGCCACCGATGCGGTTCATGGCAATGGCCAGCGTCTCGTGCGCTTCGGCCGAAATGGAGCCGAAGCTCATCGCTCCAGTGCAGAAGCGTTTGACGATTTCCCGAGCCGGTTCCACTTCTTCCAGCGGGATGGGCTTGCGTTTTTTGAAACGAAGCAGTCCTCGCAGAGTGCACAAGCGGCGGTTTTCGTCGTTGACACGCTGAGCAAAGTCCCAATAAGCCTGGGCGTCGTTGTTGCGCACGGCCACTTGGAGTGCGGCAATGGTAGCCGGTTCCCAAGCGTGGCGTTCGCCTTCGGCCCTCCAGTGAAACTCGCCCGGGTTGGGCAACACCGGCAGGCGCTGTTCTTTGCGTTGGGGATAGCCCAACTCGTGGCGTCGCAGGAGTTCCTGGGCCAGCACATCAAATCCCACCCCTTGAATCCGGCTGGGCGTGCCGGCAAAGCAGCGATCCACCACCTCCTGGTGCAACCCGAGGGCTTCGAAGATTTGGGCGCCTTTGTAGCTTTGCAGGGTGGAAATGCCCATTTTGGCCATCACTTTGAGCATCCCCTTGGCCACTGCCTTGCGATAGGCCTTGACCACCTGTTGGTCGTCTTTGATGGAGGGGTCCAACAGCCCATCGCGTCGGGCTTGCCACAGAGCTTCAAAGGCCAAATAGGGGTTGATGGCATCGGCCCCGTAGCCCACCAGCAAACAGTGGTGGTGCACTTCTCGGGCTTCGCCAGTTTCTACGATGATTCCGATTCGGGTGCGTTTGACGCGACGAATCAAGTGGTGATGCACGGCTCCGGTAGCCAGCAGGGCACTGACCGGCACGCGGTCCGGACCGATGTTGCGATCCGAGAGCAAAATGAGCGAATAACCCTGATCAATCGCCTCTTCGGCTTCCTGGCAGATGCGGTCCAGGGCCTTGACCAGCCCTTGGGGGCCTTCGCTTCGGGGCCAAGTGATGTCAATGGTTCGCGTGCGCCAGCCCCGGTGGTTCATGTGTTTCAATGCCGCCAGTTCTTCGTTGCTCAGGATGGGATGAGGGATGAGCAACCGATGGGCATGCTCGGGGGTGGTTTCCAGCAGGTTGCGCTCCGGCCCGATGTAGCACTCCAGCGACATGATCACCTCTTCGCGGATGGAATCAATCGCCGGATTGGTCACCTGGGCAAAAAGCTGTTTGAAGTAGTCGTAGATCATCCGCGGGCGATCACTCAAGCAGGCCAGGGCCGAGTCGTTTCCCATGGAGCCGATCGGATCGCGCTTTTCGTGCACCATGGGAATGAGCATGAATTGCATTGTCTCGGTCGTGTAGCCGAAAGCCTGCATCCGCTCCAACAGAGTCTCCGGATAAAACCCGTGCGACTCTTTGGCAGGTTCCAGATCGCTTAGCTGGATTCGTTGCTGCAGGAGCCATTGGGCATAGGGGCGGCGTCGGGCGAAGTCGTGTTTGAGTTCCTCATCGGGCACGAGCCGCCCTTGTTCAAAGTCCACCAGGAACATCCGCCCCGGTTGCAGGCGACCTTTTTCTTTCACCAAAGCCGGGTCCAGGGGGAGCACACCCACCTCCGAGGCCATAATGACCCGATCGTCATGGGTCAGGTAGTATCGGCTGGGCCGCAGCCCGTTGCGGTCCAACACTGCTCCGATGTAGTGTCCGTCGGTAAACGCAATGGAGGCCGGACCGTCCCAAGGCTCCATCAAGCAAGAGTGGTATTCGTAGAAAGCCCTTTTGTCCTCGGGCATGGTGGGATGCTGCTGCCAGGCTTCGGGGATCATCATCATGATGGCCTCTTGCAGTGTCCGCCCGGTCATCAGCAAAAACTCCAGCACATTGTCAAAGTTGCCCGAGTCGGAGCAGTCCGGCTCCACGATCGGAAACAGCTTCTTCAGCTCCGGTCCAAACAAGTCGCTTCGCAGCACACCTTCACGGGCATGCATCCAGTTGATGTTGCCTCGCAGGGTGTTGATCTCTCCGTTGTGGCACATGAAGCGGTTAGGCTGGGCCCGATCCCAGGAAGGAAAAGTGTTGGTGCTGAATCGGGAATGGACCATGGCCAGGTGGGTGATGTAGTCCGGGTCGGACAAGTCCGGATAGTAGGGCAAGAGTTGTTCGGCCATGAGTTGGCCTTTGTACACGATCACTTTGGAAGAAAGCGAGCAGATGTAAAACATCTTGGCTTGGCTCAATCGCCGATCCCCACGCAGACGATGGCTGGCTTGCTTGCGGATCAGATAAAGCTGGCGATCAAAGGCGTCCTGATCCAGTCCTTCAGCGGCAGCGATGATGAGTTGTTCAATCACTGGTTCGGTGGCTCGGGCCGAAGGACCGATGTCGGCCTCATCCGGGCAGGTGGGCACGCGGCGCCAGCCCACCAAACGCTGCCCCTGGGCTGCCACCAACTGCTCGACCACTTGTTTGCAATAGGCTCGCTCTTCCTGCTTGGTAGGCAAGAAGACCAATCCGGCGGCGAACTGGCCAGGCTCAGGCAGGTCCTTGCCCAGTTCTTGACGCACCACTTTCCGCAAGAACTCATGCGGCAATGCGGTGAGCATGCCGGCCCCATCGCCCGTGTTGGGCTCGCAACCACAAGCCCCACGGTGGGTCATGTTCCGAAGCACAATGTCAGCATCCACTACGATCTGATGGCTGCGATGGCCTTTGATGTGGGCCACAAAACCCACACCGCAAGACTCGTGTTCATACCTCGGGTCATAGAGCCCATGAGGCTCCAGCATGCTCAACCACTTGGTGCGAAGCGGATAAGTCATGGTTGGATTCCTTGGTCGTTTTGGGAAACGGGTTCCGGGGAACACAGGAAAGGGCTGTGGAAGCTCGGCCGCTAAGGCAGTTTATCGGGGCAGAGCCGAACACGAGGGAGCGGGTTCCGCGGGTGGTTTGTCCTGGGGAGCGGGTTCGGCTTGCTTCCACCGGGGATCGTTTTGCAGCAGCCGGATAAAGGCTTCGGCCGTAGGCCCCAACTGGCGATTACGACGCACGATAATTCCGATGGGCCGGACCAGCCGAATCCCTTCCAACGGCACGGCACACAAAGTGCCAGACTCCACTTCGCGTCGCACAGTAGGCTCGGGCAAAATGCCCACCCCTGCGTCAATCTCTATGGCTCGCTTAATCGTCTCAATGTTGTCAAACTCCATGACCACATCCGGCTCCACGCCGTGGCGGTGCAGTTGGCGGTCAATCTGGCGACGGATTCTCAAGTTGCGATCAAAAGTCACCACCGGTTCTCCGGAGAGAGCTTCCAGGGGCAACCTTTGGGCGGAGGCAAAGCGGTGACCCGGGGCACAGACCACCACCATCGGCTCCTCCCGCCAAGGGATGACCCGAATCGCACGGCTTTGGCGCGGGTAGCTGACCAGCCCCAGATCGGCCGTTCCTCGCTGCACCGCCCGATACACCCGATCCGGATGCAAATACTCCAGGCGGATGTTCGCCTTGGGAAACTGGGCCAGAAACTGCTGAATGTACTGGTTCATGTGGTGCAAGCCCACCGAGTAGATGGACACCACATGGACCCTTCCGGAAAGGGCTTGATGAAGCCCTCGGATGCGATTTTCCAAAGCGAAGTATTTTTCTAGCAATACTCTGGTTTCTTCGTAATATACTTTCCCTTCTTCAGTTAGAACAAATGGCCTTTTGGACCGATCAATCAGTTGCACGCCCAGCCTTTGCTCCAGTTGATGGACCATCTGGCTGGCAGCCGATTGGGACAGTCCGTTCTGCGCAGCAGCCTTGGAAAAGCTGCCTAGGCGGACCACATCGCAGAACACTTGCAAGGTTTTGAAGTGCATGGGCGCGGTTCAGTTTTTCTAATACAGGACACGCACAAGTTGCGGAAAACAAATCGTAGCCTACCCCCACCTCCCGCACAGGTCAAGAGCCCAAATCGCTTTTCTCCCATAGTTCAGAAAGGCGGGACACCGGCGCGCGAACTCTACGCAGACCTTGGCAGTGGCGTCTCTTGTGGCTGCAAGGGAGAAAAGTACAATTTGGGTTCTTTCCCCGTTAGAGAGCAAGGCATAAGGAGAACCTGACTATGGAACGCACCCTGATTTTGTTCAAGCCCGACTGCGTGCAGCGGCGGCTGGTGGGCCGGATTCTGGCTCGCTTTGAAGAAAAGGGATTCAAAATCGTGGCCATGAAAATGCTCCAGGTGACTCCCGATATGGCCAAAAAGCACTACCAGGAGCATGTGGGCAAACCGTTTTATCCGTCCCTGGAGCGCTACATTACCGGAGGCCCTTTGATCGCCGCGGTGTTGGAGGGCTTGGATGCCATTCGGGTGGTGCGTCAGATGTTGGGAGCCACCAGCGGTTTGGAAGCTCAGCCGGGCACGATCCGAGGCGATTTTTCCCTTTCGCGTCAGATGAACCTGGTGCACGCCTCCGATGGTCCCGAGGCAGCCCAACGCGAAATTGAACTCTACTTCCGGCCCGAGGAACTGTTTGACTATTCCCTGGTCCTGGAACCTTGGAGTCGGGCCGAGGACGAGGTGGGCTGATTACTTGGGACCCATCCGCAATGCCCCGTCCAACCGAAGTGTGCACCCGTTGAGCATCCGGTTGGTGATCACATGCAGGGCCAGTTGGGCAAATTCCTCCGGCTGGCCAAACCGCGGGGGAAAGGGGGTTTGTTCCAGCAGGGATTGGCGCACCTGCCGGGGCATGTGGGCCATCATGGGAGTTTCAAAGGTGCCTGGGGCGATAGCCACTACACGGATGCCGAATCGCGCCAGTTCCCGTGCCGCAGGCAAAGTCATGCCCACCACTCCGGCCTTGCTGGCCGCATAGGCCACTTGGCCAATCTGGCCTTCAAAGGCGGCACAGGAGGCCGTGTTGACAATCACCCCTCGCTCTCCGTCTTCCAAAGGGTCCATCTGGGCCATCACTGGCACGCTCAAGCGCATCACATTGAAAGTGCCTGTCAAATTCACTCGCACCACCTGCTCAAACTCTTCCAGGGGATGAGGTCCTTGGCGGCCGAAGACTCGGGCGGCATGAGCCACCCCGGCGCAGTGGATCACACCCCGAAGCCCTTCAAACCGCTCCCGAAGTTTCTCCAGGGCTTGTTGCATGGCCTGAGGGTCGCTTACATCGGCTTCCAGGGCCAAGGTGTGAGAAGGGTGGGCTTGGACCAAAGGAGCCAGGCTGGCGGCCTGCAAGTCCAGCATGGCCACCAAGGCACCGCGATCCAGGAGGGCTTGGGCCGTTGCGGCTCCCAGCCCCGAGCCTGCCCCCGTGACTAAAAACGGCTGACCGCGAATCTCCATCGTGGCTCCCCCTGGTTGCCAGGAAAGCCCTAACATCCTACCAACGCCCAAAACCGGGAGCCAACCGAAATTGCTCCTCTGCCATGTGGGGCAGCTTGCTTTTCAAGTTTTAGTTGCTCCCGGGCACTGCACCTCCTACAGTAAAAGCACCCCGGGCTCCAGTGCTGGGGGGAACCGGTCGCCTGCCAGTCTGGAAAAGTATTCCCGAAGCAGAGGAGAGGGCCCATGCAAAACCTGCTCTGGTCGGGTCGGTTCAGCTTCGGCTGGAAAGAAGCCTGCCGCCAAGTCAAGGTGTGGAAAGTTGGAATGTGGGTGAGTGTGTGGGCGGTGGTGAGTGCAGGAGCTTGGGGTGAAGATTGGCCGGATTGGCGTGGGCCGGGCCGGGAAGCCCGATGTCAGGAAAAAGGGCTTCTGCAATACTGGCCTCAGCAGGGACCCCCATTGCTGTGGCATGTTCAAGGCCTGGGACACGGCTACAGCACCGTGGCGGTTTCCAACGGTCGGGTTTTCACCACCGGCAAGCGCCCCGATGGGGTCTATCTGGTTGCGCTGGACGAACAAACCGGACGCAAACTCTGGCAACGCCGCTTGGCCTCCTCCGGAGGGGCAAACTCTACTCCCGTGGTGGATCAGCAGCGCGTTTATGCCCTCAGTACCGAAGGGGAACTTGTGTGCTGCCATGTGGAAGATGGTCGGGTGTTGTGGCGAAAAAGTTTCCCTCGGGACTTTGGAGGCAAGATGATGTCCGGCTGGGGCTATTCAGAAACACCTCTGGTGGATGGTCCCTGGCTGGTGTGCACTCCGGGTGGTCCGCAGGCAGCGATTGTGGCCTTGGACAAGTTGACCGGAGAGGTGATCTGGCAAGCCCGAGTGCCCCCCTTGGGGCCTCGGGGCCGGGATGGAGCCGGATATTCTTCCATTGTCATTTCGCACGGGGGAGGGGTGAAGCAGTACATTCAACTGATGGGCCGCGGTCTGGTCAGCGTTCGGGCTCAGGATGGCAAGTTCCTTTGGGGCTATAACCGCGTGGCCAATTCCACGGCCAACATTCCCACCCCCTTGGTACAGGGCGATTATGTGTTTGCTTCTTCCGGTTATGGCACGGGGGCGGTGTTGTTGCGGTTGCACTCGGCCGGGCCGGGGCTGGTTCGGGCCCAGGAAGTCTACTTCCTTCCCGCTCGCGTGTTCCAAAATCACCACGGTGGCATGGTGCTGTTGGGCCGCTATGTGTTTGCCGGCCACGGACACAATCAGGGATTCCCCATCTGTTTGGACTTGCTGACGGGGCGTCGGGTGTGGTTTGGGGGCCGGGGGCCCGGGTCGGGGTCGGCTGCGGTGCTGTATGCCGATGGCCACTTGTACTTCAAGTACCAAAACGGCGTCATTGCCCTCATTGAAGCCACCCCAAAAGGCTACCGACTTAAAAGCTCTTTCAAGATGCCCACTCGGGACAACCGGAATTGGGCTCATCCGGTGGTGGCCAACGGGCGTTTGTATCTGCGTTCCTTGGGCGAGTTGTTTTGCCACGATGTGCGCCGCCGTTGAGTTTCCCCAATCAGAGCCTCACCCCCTAACCGCCTCCATCCTTGTTTGAAAAAGGCATCGCTGGGGCACAGGAAACCCTCTGCCTGGTCAAAGCTCACTTACAGGGAGAACTGACTATGACCGATCCCCTGCCGCGTTGGGACATGAGCAATGTTTATCCGGGTTTGGAAAGCCCGGAATATCAACAGGCGGTGGAGCAACTAGCCCAGGGTTTGGAACATTTGCATCGGGAGTTTGATTCCCGGGGCATCTCGGCCGCAGGTGGACGGGGCCCTGGTTCGGCCTCCACGCTGGCTTGGGCTCTTCAACAGCTCAACCAGTTGGAGCTTCTGGCCCAAACCCTGGAAGCCTATGCCTTTGCCCACTTGAGCACCGATAGCACCTCTCCGGTGGCCCAACGCGAAGTGTCCCGACTGGACCAAATGGCTCCCAGGCGCAGGCAGCTTCGGGTGCGTTTGATGGGATGGTTGGGCCGACACGCAGGGGAGCTGAACTCGTGGCTGGGCCATCCCGATGTGGCCCCGTGTGAGTTTTTCCTGCGGCAAGCCGTTCAAGAGGCTCAGCATCTCATGGCAGAACCCCTTGAGGAACTAGCCGGAAGGCTGTGTGTTGATGGAGCCGTAGCGTTTGGACGCTTGCAAGGCGACCTGACCAGCCAGTTGACCGTGGATTGGGACACGCCCGAAGGCCCCCAACGGCTGCCCGTGACCAGGATTCACAACTTCGCCTACAGTGCCGACGGCCAATTGCGCCGTCGGGCCTATGAGGCGGAGCTGAAAGCTTGGGCCGAAGTGGAGGTGCCGGTGGCTGCCGCTCTCAACAGCGTCAAAGGCACCGCGCTGACTTTGGCCCAAGCTCGCCGATGGCCCAGCGTGTTGCACGAAGCCTTGTTCCGCAACCGGATCAGCGAGTCGGTGCTCAAGGCCCTGATGGACTCCATCAAGCAGCGGTTTGAAGTTTTTCGGCGCTATCTGCGAGCCAAGGCCAGGGTCTTGGGGCAGGAGGTGCTTCCGTGGTGGGATTTGTTTGCTCCCTTGGGCCGAGTGCGGCGGTTTTCCTGGCAGGAAGCTCAGCAGTTTTTGGAACAGCACTTCGCCCGATTCTCCGAACAACTGGCTCAATTGGCCCACACCGCGTTTCAACGCCGATGGATTGATGCCCAGGTACGCCAGGGCAAGCGAGCCGGGGCGTTTTGCATGGAAGTGCCTGCGGTGGAAGAAAGCCGCATCCTGATCAACTACGACGGCAGCTTTCAGCAACTGGCCACTTTGGCCCACGAGCTAGGCCATGCGTTCCACAACCACTGCCAACGAGGGCTCCTGCCCTTGCAGCGCGAAAATCCCATGACTTTGGCCGAAACTGCCTCTACTTTTTGTGAAACGCTGATCACCGAAGCAGTGCTCCAACAAGCTGAGCCGGAAGAACAACTGGCCGTGCTCGATGTGGCCCTCAGCAGTGCTACTCAGGTGTGTCTGGACATCTCTTGCCGGTTCCGGTTTGAGCAGGAGTTTTTGCGCCGTCGAACCCAACGCCAACTGGACCCTCAAGAAATCTCTCAACTGATGCTTCAAGCTCAAGCCCAAACCTATGCCGACTCCGTGGACGCCAAGACCTACCATCGATACATGTGGGTGTGGAAGCCGCATTACTATGATTTCCAGGGCAACTTTTACAATTTCCCATATGCGTTTGGGCACTTGTTCGCCGTGGGGCTTTATGTACGGTGGACCGAGCAAGGCGAAGGGTTTGTGGACCAGTATTGTCAGCTCCTTCGAGACACAGGCCGGGCCGACGCTGCCCAACTGGCCAAGCGGTTCGGCATTCAACTGGAAGATCCACAATTTTGGCACAGCGGGCTGAATTTCATTGAACGCCAAGTGGAGCAGTTGGAACAACTGGTGAAAAAAATTGCTGGTTGAGATTTGAGATTTTATTCGTGTGATGAGTGCATTTGGGAAAAAGTTTTTTCAGAGATCAGTTTAATCCAAAAAGGCCTGAACAAATTGAAAATACTTCCAGGGCCCAACTCAGGGCTTGAGTCGGCGAAATTTCTGTTTATCCTGAAGTGACGGATGTGGTAGGGACGGTGGAAGTGGTTCCGCTGCGCTGGGGGAGCAGAGAGCAAGCGGTTGTGGTTCGTGGCTTATGTCTCGCAGTAGGGAGGGTCCTGTGATGTCGCGCCTGGTGAGTTGCATGAGCTTAGCCGCTGCATTGGGCCTGGTTGTCTGGTTGGTGGTGCCTCAAGCCCAAGGACAAGCTCCCAAGAAAAAGCCCCCTCGGGTGGCTTCGGTCCATGTGATCATGGAGTGCATTGTCGGTCCCAACTGCAAGGCATTGGCCAACGGGCTGAAAAAAGGTGATGCCGACGCGTTGCCCAAGCTGGCCAATCATGCCGCACTGCTTAACGAAGCCAGTTTCATCCTGGTCCAAAACGGTCGTTGTCCGGATCGCACTTGGGCTCAGGCTGCTGCTCGGCTGCGACGATGTAGTGCCGTGGTGTACGAAAAGCTCAAAGATAAAGACCTACAAGGTGCTCAGTCCGCCTTCAAGGCCATGACTCAAGCTTGTGCCAACTGCCACAAAGCCCATCGCAAAGATTAAGACTCCTCGCAAAAACGGATCCCCTTTGGAAACTCCGGCCGGGTGCCTACCAGGGCATCCGGTTTTTTCTTTGCCTCTATCCCCATCTGTGCAGCGGGCCTCCCGAGGCAAACAAACGATCCACACGACGGGACACTTCCGGATCGGGTTCCAGCACCGGGGCATGATGGGGTTTGCTTCGGGCATCTATGACCAAGGATCCACGGCAGCCCCAGTGCTTCTGGTGCACGAACGCTCCAATGCCATGCACATCCTGGGCTGGATCGCTCCGGGTGAAAGTGACCCAAAGGAAGTTTTCCAAGCTCCGGGTGGCAAACTCGGCATCGTCCACCACCACAACCCAGGGGAATTGACACAGCGGGCTTTCGGGCTGGAAGTGTCGGCAAAATCGCTCCAGGGCTGGTTCGACTTCTTGGCCGTGGGGAACATAAGGAGGGCCTTGCACCACCAGCACGCCGGGCATGACCACCCCAGGGGTGTGGAAGCCCGGGGGCAGATTCAAATCACCAGGAAGTTCCCGGGGAAGCTTGCGCCGCGGAGGACCCACGGCCGCTACCACCAGCTTGGAACCTTCGTTCAAGCCGGTGCCGCTGTAGTCCAGCGTGTCAATCGTGGTGCAAGTTTGAAAGTGCAAATCGCGCTGCCAATCCACCCGGGCCAGGATGTGTTGGAAGAACCGAGGAACATCGCGGGTGGACAACTGAGGGTCGTCTTCTCGGGCGGCTATCCACAAATATTTGGCCAACGACATCTGACCCTGGCCCAGCAGAGCGTTAGCCTGGGTAAGCAGTTCCTGGGGGCGATGTCTTTGGCGAAACGGTTCATAACGCTCTGAGCCGATGGCCAACAACAACGGGTGCACCCCGGCAGCGTCCACGGCATGAACTTCCTGCACTCCGGGCACCACCGCAGGGATCACCGGGCCGACCAATTCGTGAATCAACTGGCCAAAAGTGGTGTCCTCCTGAGGCGGACGGCCCACCACTGTAAACGGCCATATCGCTCCCGGACGATGATATACCGCGTGAACCTTCATCACCGGAAAAGGATGCGCCAGACTGTAATAGCCCAGGTGGTCACCGAAAGGACCCTCGGGTAACAGTTTCCCAGGAATCACTTCTCCCAGGATGCAGAAGTCGGCATCGGCCCAAACGACTCCGTGCTCGTGCCGTACCAATCGCACGCGTCGGCCGCCTAGCACGCCGGCCACCATCAGTTCCGAGAACCCTTCCGGCAGAGGCATCACGGCCGCCACGGTCATGGCCGGAGGGCCTCCGACCCAAACGCTCACCCGAAGCGGCTTGCCCAAGGCCAAAGCCGCCGCATGGTGCACTCCAATGCCCCGATGGATTTGATAGTGCAGGCCCACTTCTTCGTCCCGACGATACTGGCCCCCGGTTAGCTGAATCCGATACATGCCCAGGTTGGAGTGCTCCACGCCCGGTCGTCGTGGGTCTTCGGTATAGACCAGCGGGAGAGTGATAAAGGCCCCGCCGTCCTGGGGCCAGCATTTCACTTGCGGCAATTGGGAGATACGGATGCGATGAGCCAGCACCGGAGCTCGTCGTACCCAACGCGGCTTCATCCGCACCAGTGCAGGGAGCATCCCTAGCCCCTGCCAAGGACGACGCATTAGTGCTCCGGGGTCCACCTTCCATTGTGCCAGGCGTCGGACCTGATCCAGCGTGTGCCGAAACAAGTAGTGCACGCGCTGCGGCGTGCCGAACAGATTGCACAGCAGCGGAAAGGGACTTCCGTGCACCCGTTCCAACAGCACAGCCGGTCCTCCGGCCCGGTACATCCGACGCTGTATCTCCGCCGCTTCCAGTTGGGCATCCACCGGTTCTTGGACCCGGACCAACTCCCCCATCCGCTCCAGGTCCGCCACTACTTCAGCCAGGCAGCGGTAGCTCATCGGTCTGCGTCCGTTGTTGAAAAACGCCCTCTTTTACCGACTGGTCCTATCAGAGTACGGTTTTCTCCGCTTGGGAAAAAGCACCTCAGAAGAGTTCACTGCGCATGGGAAGTGCACCTAAGTGGCAATCCGCGAAGCCCGATTTTTCGTTGACGAAGTCCTCCGAGGTACTGAAAATCAAAAGTCCAACTCCAAGCGTCAGTCATTCAAAAGTTCACCAGGGCTTGTTCCAGGATGGGGAAGACTTCTGGTTTCTCAACAGCTAGGCTTGGAACCGGTTTCGCTTGTCAGGGGGAGAGGGCTTTATGGCACTCATTCCGACCAACAATCCGAAAGCGTTGATCAGCTACTATTTGGGCTTTTTGAGCTTGTTGCCCGTAGTGGGGCTTTTGGCCGCTGTGCCCGGGCTGATCTTGGGAGTGCAAGGGGTGCGCGAGGCTGCCCGACTGCCCGACTACGAAGGCCACGGTCATGCCATCGTGGGAATCGTCTTGTGTGTAATCGGGTTGGTAATAGGGCTGAGTTGCCTGGGGTTCCTTGGTATTGGCCTCTTGATAGGAGCGGTGTAATGGGATGCAGACGGAGTGCCACCGACCCCGGTGCAATGCAACCGGCCGATGCGTCCAAAGTGGTGTCGCCGATTGCGTGGACGCTCCAGCAAGTGTGTGTCAAAATAGCATAAGGGGCACAGCGGCTTGCCAAGGATCCGTTTGAGGAGTGGTGTTGCATGGCCTCGCTGCCACCTGGCTCCAGGGCCCCAGTGCCCCCGGTTTCCCGTCCTGCGGCTCAACCGGCTCCTTCTGCTGGCAGGCTGCGGCCTTCTCGGTCGGAGAGCGCGGCCCTTTCCTCCCAGCCGCGAAGGTGGTGGGCGTCTTTGGTCCAGCAATTGCCTGCCTGGTTGCTGAGTCTGGTGGTGCACTTGGCGGTGATGGTTCTGTTGGGTCTGTGGGTGTTTTTGCCCCCTGGGCAGCAGGTGCTGACTGTGGAGTTTTATGCAGAGGATTGGGGCGATCCGGAAGGCTGGGCTTTGAAAGAACTGTTGGAAGAAGAATCCCTGAGCGAGACCGCCTTGAGTGTGGAAAGCCCGGTGGAGCTGGACAACCCTTTGGCCCCGGCTCCCGAGTTGGAATCGGCCTTGCAAGCGGTGGCTTCTCAGGAAGTGTGGCAGGAGATTCGTCTTCGCCGGGCCCTTTCGGGCCGCAGCGGAGAGCTGAAACAGCGGCTGTTGCGTCGCTACGGAGGAACCCAACGCACCGAAGAAGCGGTCCAGTTGGGCCTGCGGTGGCTGGCCCGACAGCAACGATCCAACGGAAGCTGGAGCTTGAGAGGACCGTATTCGGATCCGGCATATCGAGAAAACCGAGCTGCCGCCACGGCGATGGCCCTGTTGGCATTCTTGGGCTCAGGGCATACGCATCGGCGAGGAATCTACCGAGAACAAGTGGCCCGAGGAATCCGATACCTTCTGAGCCAACAACGCCCCGACGGTTCCTTTCCCACTCCCACCGACAGTCAACGCTTCTACACCCAAGGCCAATGT
>JAJRRR010000424.1 GCA_024279285.1 Planctomycetota bacterium | reverse complement strand
CTCCAGAACAACTGCACCACCTGGCAGCCTTGCTCGGCTACGCGAACCCAGAGCACTTCCGGCAGCACCTCCAGGAATGCAAACAACAAATCCGACACCACTTCCAGCGACTCCTGGACCACACGGCCCAAGTGGTCTCCTAGGAAAAACAAAGGCGGAAGTTGCCTGGGGGAGTGAAGAACGGACATGCGGACTCAAGCCATCGGCCTCGTCGTTGAACCAGGGGAGCACTACAATACAGGTTCTGCCAAAGAACCTGATTCCGGTAGGACAAGGGTGGAGTGGTTATGAACTCAGGGCGTATGGTCGTCACGGCGGCGTTGCCTTATGCCAACGGCCACATTCACATCGGCCACCTGGTGGAGTACATCCAGACGGACATTTGGGTGCGATTCCAGAAGCTTCGAGGACGGCAGGCCATCTACATCTGCGCCGACGACACCCACGGCACGGCCATCATGATCCGCGCACGCCAAGAAGGCCGAAGTGAAGAAGAACTCATTGCCCAAATGCACCAAGCCCATGTACGCGACTTTGCCGGGTTTGACATCCAGTTTGACAACTACGGCTCCACCCACAGCGAAGAAAACCGTCAGTTGTGTAGGAGGTTTTGGGAGGCGTTGGTTCGGGCGGGGCTGGTTTATGAAAAAGAGGTGGAGCAGCTTTACGACCCCCAGGCGGGCCTTTTCCTGGCCGATCGGTTCGTGCGGGGAACTTGCCCTCGCTGTGGGGCCTCGGGCCAGTACGGAGATAGCTGCGAGAAGTGCGGAGCCACCTACCAGCCCACCGAACTGCTCAACCCCCAAAGCACCCTCTCCGGAGCACGCCCCCAAGTACGCAAAGCCAAGCATCTGTTCATCCAGATTGAAAAACTCCACGATTTTCTCCAACAGTGGACCCAAGAGGGCAATCACCTTCAGCCGGAGGTGGCCAACTATCTTCGGGGCCATTTTCTCAATCAGCCGCTTCGAGATTGGGATGTTTCGCGCCCGGCTCCTTATTTCGGGTTTGAAATTCCCGACCATCCTGGCCAGTACTGGTATGTGTGGTTCGACGCTCCCATCGGCTACTTGGCCTCCACCTGGCAGTGGTGCAAGCGGCACGGAGAAGACTTCGACCTGTGGTGGCGCAACCCCGAGACCGAAGTGCACCACTTCATCGGCAAGGACATTGTGTACTTTCATACGCTGTTTTGGCCGGCGATGCTCAAAGTGGCCGGGTTTAATTTGCCCACCCGGGTGCACATCCACGGATTTCTCACCGTAGGTGGGGAAAAGATGTCCAAAAGCAAAGGCACCTTCGTGCTGGCCTCCACTTATCTGAAACATCTGGACCCGGCTTACCTGCGCTACTACTACGCCACCAAGCTCACCGACCGTGTGGACGATCTGGACTTGAACCCGGAGGAGTTCGTCCAACGGGTGAACTCGGACCTGGTGGGCAAGATCGTCAATCTGGCCAGTCGCACCGCAAGGTTTGCCCACACCACGGGCCTGGCTCCTTTGTATCCAGAGGACGGGGGACTATTTGCCGCCGGGGTGGAACAAGGACGCCGAATCGCCGCTGCCTACCAGCAGGGGAACTACAATCAGGCCATGCGGCTGGTGCTGGAGTTGGCGGATCGGGCCAACGCTTTCGTGGAACATCGTCAGCCCTGGCTGCTGGCCAAAGACCCCCAAAAAGCCAACCAACTGCGTGATGTGTGCACCGTGGGCCTGAACCTGTTTCGGCAAATCGCCGTTTATCTGGCCCCTGTGCTCCCCCGAATGGCCCGACAAACCGGAGAGCTGCTCGGTGAGCCTATCCAACGATGGAGCCAAGCCGAACAGCCCCTGCTGGGCACCCCAGTGGCCAGGTTCCAACACATGATCAAACGCGCTACTCTCAAACAGGTGCAAGCCATGTTTGAAGAGAGCAAAGAACCGGAACCGGCCGCCGAAGCACCCGAGGCGCAGTTCCAAGACGATCCCGCCCCGCTCCGGCAAGAGCCTCTGGTGG
>JAJRRR010000423.1 GCA_024279285.1 Planctomycetota bacterium | reverse complement strand
CGTCCAAGCAGCTTGGAATCAACTCCCCCAGGCCAAAAATGTTTGGGCCCAGGGGCGTATCCCTTGCGTTCGCAAGCCCTTTTGGAATAAACACTTACAAAACACTCCCGTCGCAGCACGCCGGCAAAGAGCAGCAGAGCAGAGCAAACAAGTGGAAGGCTCCTCAGGGGCGAAGGCTAAAGGTAGGCCGGGGTGTTTGCCCCACAAGTCAACATCTCGGATTTCACAGATTAACACCTGCCCGTTGCAGTGCAAAGCACCCTTGTCGGTGTTTTGCCAGCTAACGGATTGCTTGATTGCACTTCTGCGCCAGGAGGAACAAGCGTTTTTAGCAAACGGTGAGCTGGCGACTCAGATGGGAGCACGACAAACCGGCACTGCGTTCGGCTTTCCGGGAGCTGAAGCACGGAACTTGCCAAAGGAGTATCCGCTTTTTGCCCTTGATCGGACAGAAACAATTTCTTCTTGCCCCGGCACGCTAAACGCTTACGCACGCTCGGCACCTCGCTTGGTCTTCCACGCAAAGCTGTGGGCACCAGAGAAAGCACAAAGAAAATATTGTCAGAGCCGAATTGGGATAAAACACATTGAAGGTGCTTTCCGGCGATGGCAAACAAAGAACACCAGGAGGTTTCCGCCGGTTTCGCCAATTAGTTGTAGAACCTAGCGGAAAGATTTGAGCTTTTGAAGCTTTTTGCAACATTGCCCGAAAAAGCAACCGTGAAAAAATGCCCGCCCGCTGACGCTTCGCTCAATCCTGCTTGGAAAGCAAGAGAACTAGTCCCGAGGATCGGGTTCCACGGGCAGGTCTTCTTCCACCCGGTGGCGTTGGGCCCAACTGCGCAAAGCACTCGTGCCGCCCCGGAAACTATAGGCTTCGTAGCCAGCTTGTTGCATTTTTTCGGCCACTGTGGCACTTTGTAGTCCAAAGGGGCAGTAGAGCACATAAGTGCGCGAGCGGTCCAGGTGTTTGAAGTTGTCAATGAGTTCTTCCAGGGGGATGAGTTGGGCACCAGGATAGTGCCAAGCTTCGTACTGGTAGTCGCTGCGGCAATCAATCACCACTGCCCCAGGCGGAATGTGGTCAATGTAAATGGACTCCACCACCAGTTGGGAAACATCCAACTTGCGCAGGTCCAGCACTTGGCGCTGTTGGACCAAAGGCGGAACGATCTCGGGGGGAACTTTGGCTTCCTCTCGTGCGGCAGCTTCCTCTCGTGCGGCGGTGACGGGTTTTTCGGGCACCAGGGCGCAGTATTCCTGGATCTTGGCACTGAGGGCATAGGTGCCGATGCGTTGGCTTTGGCGGATGATGTCGTCTTTGTCCAGGCCGATCAAGGGACGCAGCACCACCACCTCTGCGGCCGGTTCAATAGCTGCCAGGTTTTTGAGTGTTTGGCTGGAGACCTGGCCCAAGGCTTCGCCCGTCACAATGGCCTGAGCATCAAGCTCCCTGGCCACTAAAGAACCGGCCCGATACATCAAACGCTTCAACACCACCTGAACATATTTGGCACTGACCTTCGTGCGGAGGGCTTGAACCACCGGTTGGAAGTCCACCACATGGAGCTTGGGCCCATAGCCGTAGCTCCACAGATCGGCCAGCACTTTGGCCACGGCCACAACCATGCGTTGGTAAGCGGCTCCGGCCAGATTGAAAAACACATAGTGCAACTCCACCCCGCGGCGCAACACATGCCAGGCAGCCACTGCCGAGTCAAACCCTCCGGAGATCAACGCCACGGCCTTGCCCTGCACACCCACGGGCAAGCCCCCAGGACCCGGGATAACTTCGTGATAGAACATGGCCCCTTGAGGAGTCATCAACACATGCACTGTCAGGTCGGGATGGTCCAGATTGACCGTCGCCCCGGGATTCAACGCAGCACCGAGTTGTTCATTGATCCGCTGGGCCGAGAGGGGAACGGGCCCAGAACGATGAGCCCGAACGGCATAGCTGCGCCCTTGCACCAAAGGACCGTAGATCTCCTGGCCGGTGCGCACAATGGCCTCCGGGTCCAAGGGAGCATGGCCTGTGATGGGCGAAAACGACTGCACGCCAAAAGTGCGTTGCAACAGTTCTCCGGCGCTGGCATCCCCACGCACCAGAAGCCGCGACCATTGGTTCTCCACCTGCCGGAACGGCACATGGTGCGAGCACAGGGCGTCCAGGAGGTTCCGCACCAGTTTTTGCTGGAAGCGTTGCCGGACACGGCGGCTTTTGGTGGTGACCTCCCCGCCCAATCGGACCAGGAAAGTTTGGGCTTGTTCCGGGGTGCTCATTTCACCTCGGGAAGTTTCTGCGGATCCAGCACCACATGCTTGATCGTGCGCCGCCGGTAGGTGTAAGTGATGTGCACCAACCCGTCTCGGGTCTGGATCACCGCCGGATAAGAAAACTCACTGCCCGGGGACAGTTCCAAGGTCAATACCACTTTCCACTGGCGACCATCGCGCGACAAGGCCACATTGAGCACACCCCGATCCAGGCCCGGATCGGTGCTGTGGTTGTAAACCAACAACTGCCGCCCATCCCGAAGCGTCACCCCGTCAATGCCGGAGTTGGGGTTGGGCAGCGAGGTGGGCTGAAGCGGAGTCCAGCTCCTGCCCCCGTCCTTGGACCAAGTCTCCACGATCACATCTTCCCGAGTCCGACACAAGGCCTGAAGCCGCCCATCGGGATAGACCAGGATGGTGGGCTGAATGGCCATGAAACGCTCTCCGGTGTTGATCGGGCCCACCACGGTGATTCGGCTCAACTTCGGGTCGGTCAACTCAAAGTGCACGCGCCACCGCTGGTGTTCGGTGCTGGAGGGGAAGATGATCCGCTGGTCGGAAAGCTGCACGGGCTTGTTTTTCACCGGGCCGATGAGATGGCCAATGTTGGGGTCTTCGCCCAGCTTGCGAGGCGGGCTCCACGATTTACCCCCATCCTGCGAGATGCGGACCATGCCCCACCAAGTGCGAGGGTTGGGGCCAACTTTGTAGAACAGATAAAGAGGCCCCCCCTTGGGCCGGAACAGCACCGGGTTCCAGCAGGGGTACTTTTTGCCTTCGTAAACGCCTCGGGCCACAAGGACGGGTTCTCCCCAGCGACCTTGCTCAAATCGGGCCACCCAAATGCCCACATCCCGATGACCCTCATGCG
>JAJRRR010000422.1 GCA_024279285.1 Planctomycetota bacterium | reverse complement strand
TTTGCCACTTTTTCTTATGGGCGAACCAGGGATACTGGGCAATTTGCTGAGCCCGTTTGCGGTCCTGATCACTCAGCGCGATCTTGACACTTTCCGAAAGCCCACATTCTTCAAAGTCCTTGCTCCTCAGTCCCAGGTATCGGGCCGCAGGCACCGCCATCCGCTGAGATTCAAAGGCCAGGTTGATGGAGCCTTGTTTGATCACGCTGTAGATGTAGTATCCCCAAGGGTCGTTGTCCAACAGGCAATAGATAGGCAGCCCCAATTCGTTGTGGAGTCGGTACAGGAGTCGTCGCACGCCTCGGGGGGGCTGCCCTCCGCCGTGGGTGAGAATGCAGTTGTGTTTCTTCCAGAACTTGTCCTCGTTGAACCGCTGCCACACGGTGTCTTTTTCCACATGCAACACGAACTTGGCCTTGCACTTTTTGAACTGGATCCGTTCCGGTTCTACGATCGAAGGAATCCCGTACCCCCCTGAGCCCATCCGCGAACAGTCAATCTCGTCGCCGTTGTCCACAATGACGATAGGGCCGACCAAATCGCCCTTTTTTTGGGCATACAGATGCAGCTCTTCGCGCAGACAGCCCAGCAGCACTTCCAGGTCTTCAATAATCGGGTCGCATTCGCTTTGGTCGTCAAAGGTTTCTTCGCGTGTGCCTTCAATGGTGTGTTTGAGCATGTAGTAAAGACCTCGGATGCTGAGGGTTTTGCCTTCGTCGATGAGGCGTTTGCATCCGCTGGCCACCAGCAGGGTTTGCATGTAGCTTTTGGCCTGGTTGAGATTGAACAGGTGGCGGCGGTTGGTGTTGCTGCCCATTTCAATAATTTGCCGGGACTTGTTGAACCGGACATTGGAGAGGGTCCGGGCCGGCACATCCAGATACGGCTCCCGCTTCCGCCGTGCAGCGCGCACTACGGAATGGGCCAGCTCCACCAACCGACTCAGCGTGCGGCGATCCTGAGGGGAAAGACGCTTTTTGACGCTGCGTTTGGCACTCATGACCACGAAGGAAAACTACGAAGAGGATTTGCCGTCTGTCCGGTCTGCGGAACCGTTGTCCGAGGTGGACCACAAGGGACCGGAGTCTTCCACAATCAACACGCTTTGGTCTTGTTCCAGTTCGGCCTCGGGATCCACCAAGCGTCCTTGGCGATCCACGACCATGTCAGCCTCGGCGGTTTTGCGTTTGGCCACCTCCAGCAGCATTTCGTACAAAGCCCCCTGGTCGGTGTTATCAATGGCACTGACGGCCTGGGCCACTTCGCCCAGGTAGCGTAAAAACAAGTTGCGGCGGTCTTCTTGCTGCTTGACGCGTTGGCGGCGGCGCAAATAGGTGGCTAGCTTGCGTCCCACGGCCTGAAGGGCCAAACGCAGTTCGCGCAGGATTTCCGGATAAGGAGCGATGGCTTCTTTGGACTCGCTGGTAAAGGGGACCCAAACGCTGGCCACATGTACCACTACGGTCACCGGCCCGTTGGGCAACGCCCCACGAGTCTGTTGCAGCCCGTAGGCCCGCCAGTTCACACTGCACACCGCTTGCGTGATGGCACAAGCGGATTGTTGGAACTGCAACGGCACGCGATTGGCGTAGCGCAGCAGCGTCATCGTTTGGCCTTCTTCCAGATTGACATGTTGCATGGCCTGATAAAGCTGCTGCACTTCCCGAGGCTTGAGCTTGCTGGGGATTTTGCGCACACCTAGGCGGCTGGCTTTGAGGATGCGTTCGGCTCCATCAGGCCCCAGACCGTTGAAGGTGTGAAGCAAAAACTGGCGCAAAGTCCTGGCATCGCTTTCCTGGAGCAGTTCTTCCAGCAGTTCCCGCGACACCTTGCGTGTGGAGGCCGATCCGCCATAGGCCAGAGCCACTTCAATCTGGAACGGATTTCCCCGATACACGGCCGGAGGGCGAGTGTGGGCGGCATAGAACTGCCCTGGCACCAGGTGATGCAGCCCTCGCAGCAGGAGCTGTTCGCCGATGGGAGCCAGGCAATCGGTGGCCGGAGGGGGAATGCGCACTTTTTGAATGGCCTGATAAAGCCGCTCCACATCGTGGCGTCCGATTTTGCGGACTCCAGCCCGGGTGGAAAGCCCAGCTTCCTGGCAGATATGTCGGGCGATTCGCGGACTGACTCGGGAAAACGAGCCGGTGAGGAATTGGGCGAGGGTTTTTTCCGAGCTTTGTTTGAGCATGGTGGCCAGCGTGCCCAACTCCACCCCATAAGGATGCGGCTTGATCTCCTTGGGCTCCGGCGGGAGCACTTCGGCGGATCGGGTGATGGTTCGGGTTTGGCCTTCCGGGTCGGTGAAGTGGATGGTCACATGAGGATTGGCAATGGCGGTTTGTTCTAGATATTCTTCCACGCTGCCGCGTCCGCGCTGGTAGCGGCCTTCCAGCTCAATGGTCACCCGGGTTCCGTGGGGAACATCCACCCAAGCGATGCCGTGCTGTTGCATGTAGCGTTGGCCTTTTTCTCCGGGTGGGATGTCCACCCCTTGGCCTCGTCCGTTGAGGATTTCGGGCCGGTTTTTTCGGGTGTCGATTTGGATTTCGTAGTAGTGG
>JAJRRR010000421.1 GCA_024279285.1 Planctomycetota bacterium | reverse complement strand
CGGTGAGACTGTAGCTTTGGCCGGGGGAGTGGAGTTGAGTGGACGCGCCTCCACTTGCACCTAAGCGCCGAAATAAGCCCCGGCGCCTATTTCCACGCGCCGTAGCCCACCAAGTTGCAAGCAGCACACCGCAGTTAAATCATCGCCTCGGCAAAAGCTTCTCGTAGTGCCTCCAGGGCTTGGCTCCCTTGTTGGCGATGCACCACCACATTGACCCGAACCTCGCTGGTGCTGATCATCTCAATGTTGATGTTCCGCTGGGCCAGTGCCCGAAACATCCCTATGGCCACCTGAGCGTGGCTGCGCATGCCCACCCCGGTGACGGAGAGCTTGGCCATCTGGTGCTGATGAGAAACTTGTGCTCCGAGCCGGGAAGCGACTTGTTGGGCCACTTGCAGGGCTTGATCCAGATCTTTTTGGGGAACAGTGAAGCTGAGCGATGCCCGGCCCTGCTGGCCAAAACTTTGCACGATCATGTCCACCACCACTTGCTCTTTGCCCAGGGCTTCAAACACCTCGGCGGCCACTCCCGGCCGGTCCGGCACTCCGGAGATGGTCACCCGACTTTGGCTCTCATCCAGGCTCACATCTTCCACCAGCAGGTCTTCCATGCCTTGGAGGCGTTCCACCACGGCCACGGCGTTGGCGTGGGAGCGGCGCTGGACTTGTCCGTTGTGGGGGGGCGGGGCGTCCTCAGGTGGTTGGTCCAATTGGAACGCCTGATGCACCGCCCTTAAGGCTGCCACGGCTTGATCCTCCGGGATCAGCACCGAGATTTTGATCTCACTGGTGGTGATCATCAGGATGTTGATTCCGGCTTGGGCCAAGGCGCGGAACATGCGTTGGGCCACGCCGGCTTGGGTGGCCATGGCCAGACCCACTACGGAAATCTTGGCCACCTGCTGGTCCGTATCCACGGCGGAAGCTCCCAAGCTTCGGGCAGCTTGTTCCACAGCTTCTACGGCCGCTTCCAAGTCCCCACGCGGAACCGTGAACGAAATGTCGGCTCGCCCATCAGCTCCCACATTCTGCACGATCATGTCCACGGTGATGGCCTGTTGGGCCAAGGGGGCAAACAGGGCCAGACTCACTCCGGGCCGATCCGGCACACCACGCACGGTAACCCGAGCATCGTGGCGCACACAAGCGGCTCCGGTCACCGGCCGCGTGCGGCTTTCGGGTTGGGTGGTGATCAGCGTGCCCGGAATGTCCGTAAAACTGCTCCGCACATGGATGGGCACATCAAACTTTTTGCCAAACTCCACCGCCCGAGAATGCATCACCCCAGCTCCCAACGAGGCCAGCTCCAGCATTTCGTCATAGCTGATATAGGGCATTAGCCTCGCTTCGGGCAGCAAACGAGGATCGGTCGTATAGACTCCGTCTACATCGGTGTAGATTTCGCACACTTGAGCATCCAACACGGCGGCCAAGGCCACGGCGGTGGTGTCGCTTCCTCCTCGGCCCAGCGTGGTGATGTTGAACTGATCATCAATCCCCTGGAATCCGGCCGCAATGACGATGTTTCCCTGGTCCAACAGGTCGCGGATACGCCGGGTGGAGATGGAGCGGATTCGGGCTTTGCTGTAGGTGCTGTCGGTGCAAATGCCGATCTGGGCCCCGGTGAGACTGATCGCTTGATAGCCCATCGCGTGCACGGCCATGGCCATCAGGGCCACACTGACTTGCTCGCCGGTGGAGAGGAGCATGTCCATTTCGCGGGCCGGGGGGCGCGGGTTGATTTGATGGGCCAGACGGATCAGCTCATCCGTCTGGTGGCCCATGGCACTGACCACCACCACGACCTGATGGCCTTGTTGATGGGTGCGGATGGCCTTTCGGGCTGCTGCTTGGATTTTTTGAGGATCGGCCACACTGGTGCCGCCAAACTTCTGAACCACTAACGCCATAGTCCCTGCACTGTTTGTCCCTAGAGGAACACTCGCTTCTGGTTTCCCCGAACCACCATGCCTATTTAGCAATAAACCAGTCCATCATGGCCCAACCTTGCGGAAAAGCCAGCGAGGACTGTTGGGCGGTGGGCTCGTCATAACAGGTGGCTTGATCCGGCTGCAAACCGGTGCCGGCTGCCGCCAGCGGAACCCAACCGCGAGAGTGCTTCTTGGTCCTCAGGGGAGTAGGATGATCGGGGGTGATGAGAATCCGGTGCTCTGGGTACTTCTGCAAGGCTTGCCACAGCGGCCCGACGATGTGCCGGTCAATCTGTTCCAAAGCTTCCACTTTGGCTTGGGTGTTGCCCTCGTGGCTGGCTTCGTCGGGGGCTTCGATGTGCACGCAAACGATGTCGTATCGCTCCAGAGCCTCGGTGGCGTAGCGCCCCTTGGCCGCGTAGTCAGTGTCTAGATATCCGGTAGCCCCGGGCACTTCGATGACTTCCCAACCGATGAGTCGGGCCAGCCCCCGAAGCAGGTCCACGGCGGTAATCATAGCCCCCTGAAGCCCGAACCGCTGGGCAAACGGCTCCAATTGGGGAGTTTGGCCCAGTCCCCATAGCCACACATTCGTGGCCACCGGTTTGCCCTCTGCCCGACGCTGCTGGTTGATCGGATGCTGGGCGAACACTTCCACGCTTTTTTGCATTAGCTCAGTCAGCAGGTCGCTACCCGGGCCGCGCGGATAGTGGTCCTGCACAGACTGATCGGTCAGGTCGTGTGGGGCGGTGGTGCGCGTCTGCTGGGAAAAAGGAGCCGGACGCTCCGGGCTGCCGCGGTAGATCATCAAGTTGCGGTAGCTTACTCCTGGGCGAAACTCCACCTCGGGCATACCTACGGCTTGTTGGAGATCGCTCAGCAGTTGGGCGGCTTCCTGGGTGGAGATGTGTCCGGCGGTGAAGTCCACCATGATCTGGCTTTCAATCGTGACCAGGTTGCATCGCACGGCCCAATCCTGAGCGGCCAGATGGATTCCCTGGGCGGCGGCTTCAATGGGCGCGCGTCCGGTGAAGTGCTTCAGCGGATCATAGCCCAACAAGCTCATGTTGGCCGTTTCCGACCCGGCTGGAAGCGGCTCGGGCACATGGCTGGCTCGGCCCACCACCCCTTGAGAGGCGATCTGGTCCATCCAAGGAGTGTGGGCAGCTTGTAGGGGAGTGCGGCCTCCCAGACTTTCCTGGGGCTCATCAGCACACCCGTCCGGAATCACTATGGCGTACTTCATCCGAGCACCTGCGAGACTACGGGAGTGGCGTGCTCTCAAGTTTGTCTCTGCTCCTTGAGACTGGCAACCCCTACGGACGCACACGCATCATGACATACCCACCCTGCACACAGGAAAGGTGACGAATTTTTTCCAAAGCCGAAAGCACGGCACCTTCGGTCGTCTGGTGGGTCATGATCACCAGCGGGACGGTGTTGTTCTCGGGCGAAGCAGGCTCTTGCTGAATGACCGACGCGATGGAAATCTGATGCTGGCCGAGCACTCCGGTCAGCTCGGCCATCACTCCGGGACGGTCTTCCACTTGGAAGCGGAGGTAGAACTTGCCGGGCCGTTTTTCTGGCGGTGGGGGGCTGAGTCGCTCGTAGCGCTTGGACCACAGCTCCAAGGTGCGAAAGGTGATCGGAGCCCGACCCACCACCACATCTATCATGTCGGCCACCACGGCCGAGGCGGTGGGCATCTGTCCGGCTCCTAGGCCGTGGAAAAACACTCGGCCCACCGCATCTCCCACTACCGACACGGCGTTGTAAGCCCCCCGGACCTCAGCCAGCGGAGTGCCAATCTTAACCAGCGTGGGCGAAACATAAAGCTGCAACTGAGAGTCCACCAACTCCGCCACCGCCAAAAGCTTGATCCGATAACCCAACTGTCGGGCATATCGTAGATCAGCCGCATCGACGCTTTGGATGCCCTGCCGGGGGATTTCGCGCCAGTTGATTCGGGCACCGAAAGCCAGATGGGCCAGGATGGCCAGTTTTTGGGCAGCGTCGGTGCCGTCTACATCCATGGTGGGATCGGCCTCGGCGTAGCCTTGGCGTTGGGCCTCGGCCACCGCGTCGGCAAACGCACAGCCGTCTTCTTCCATTCGGGTCAGGATGTAGTTGCTGGTGCCGTTGAGGATGGCGTGAATAGAGAGAATCTGGTTGGCCGAAAGGCATTGGCTGATGTTGGTGATGATGGGAATTCCACCGGCTACCGAGGCTTCAAAGGCGATGGTGCGTCCCAGTTCCCTGGCCCGGTCAAACAACTCCGCTCCGTGTTCGGCCAGCAGGGCTTTGTTGGCCGTGATGACATCTTTTCCGCTTTCCAGCAGTTGGAGCATGATGGATCGGGCCGGTTCCAGCCCTCCGATCAGTTGGGCGACGGCTTTGATTTCGGGATTTTGGGTCACTTCTTCCAGATTGTTGGTGAGCACCCCAGGTGGGAGCCGCACCCCTCGGGGCTTGTCCAGGTTGCGCACGACCACTTTTTCCAGCCACAGGGTGCGGCCAGCGTGTCGGGCGGTGCGGTCGCCAAAGTCCAATAGCAGCCGAGCCACGCCTGTGCCGACCGTGCCCAAGCCCACGATGGCCACCTTGGTTTTTTCCAGTTCTTGGAATGCCGCCATGTTTGATGCAAAAAGAGCAAAAGAACAGAGCGGGAAGGCAGACCTGTAAACCTGTTTTTCAGCTCACCTTTTGCTGCCAAACAGAACTTGCCATCGTAGGTTCCCAAGCCCGGCAAGACAAGTGGGGAGGAAGCAATTTAGCTTCGGGTGAGCCGACGGCCATTTGGCTCCTTTGGAGGCTACCAGGAGGAAAAAGGTCCCGCCATAGGGCAAGCCCTTGTAAATGAGGAAGTTATGGCCATCTGCATTTGCTCCTACTGGGAACTCGGGGCGGAGGCGTTGTTCCATCATTGTCTTGACAGGGGGAAGGAGGAGGAGTAGATTTTAGGTGGAACTGAGACTCAGTATCAACAAAGTCCTCCTTCCCGCTCGCCCGCCATGCAAAACGCCACCCCTGTTGCTGTCCTGCCCGGTGCTTGTTCAACCGAGCGGCTGGTGTTGGCCTTGGTCCACCAGCCCCAGGAAGGTTCCCGTCTGGTCTTGCGCCAGGAGAGCTGGTGTGCCAGCCTGGGCTGGTGTGTGCAAAAGTCTATTGAAATGACCCCAGAGCAAGTCTGTGCCCTTCGGGCAGCCTTGGGCACGGTGCCGGATCGGCCTCAAGCCCTGGCCCGGGCTCTCCACAACAGCTCCGAGCCTGAGCCTGTGACGATTCCCTTCCCGGGAAACAATTGGCAGGCCGAAACAGCCTGAACTGGAAGCCGTCTTGGTTTACGGTCTATCCGAAAATCAGACGGCACTGGGCAATCGTGGAGTTTGAGCATTTCTAGGATAGGTTTTTTGTTTCCTGTTTGCCAAAAAAGGGTTCATTGTAGATCCTTCTCCTGACGGAAGTTGCCTCCGGAAGTCCATCAGGGCACTCTTTCCCCAAACTTTCGAGCAAGGTAGAATTGGAGCACCGTTGGGGGCGTAGCTCAGTTGGGAGAGCGTCGCGTTCGCAATGCGAAGGTCGTGGGTTCGAATCCCATCGCCTCCACTGGAAAAGCGGGTCTAGCGTTCCCCGAAAGGGGTTTTTTTGTGCGCTGTGCCAAGATAGTGAGCGATTCTCAAAGCCTCACGGGGGAGAGTTCAGGGGGCTTTGAGATCAGCGGGGTGGGAAGCCAAGTGGGCTTGTGCGTCCGGGGCCCAGGGGCTGGTAGGGGCCAGTT
>JAJRRR010000420.1 GCA_024279285.1 Planctomycetota bacterium | reverse complement strand
TCCCAAAGCGCTGGAGATCGCCCGAGCCAACGACGCCGCCAGCGATGTGAACGCCATTTGGGGCTGGGTCCCACCGCCGCTGATCAATCAAGGCCACAAAGTTTACAGCGACTGGTTGCACGACTTTTTGCTCAATCCTTATCCGATTCGCCCGGCAGTGTTGTTGCGCATGCCGCGTTTTAACCTCTCCAGCCAGGAAGCGGAGATTCTGGCGCGCTACTTTGCCGCAGTAGATGATGCCCCCTATCCGGTCCAGTTTGATCCCCGTCGGGACGAGAAATACCTGCAAGCTCGGGAACAAGCGGAGCCGGGCCGTCTGGAAGACGCCTTTGCCATCGTGCGGCACACGCAACACTGTGGAGCCTGTCATGTGGTAGGGAACTTCATTCCGACCCGATACGACAAAGCTCCCAACCTGGCCAATGTCTATCGCCGCTTGCGACCAGAATATGTGCGTCAGTGGTTGGCTAATCCGAAGCGGTTCTTGCCCTACACGGCGATGCCCAACACACAGTTCAAGTTGGGCCAACCTACGCCCTTTGCACCCAAAACTTTTCCCAGCTCGGTGAAGCTGGGCCCTGTGTTGCGTTCCCAGGACCCGCGCCGGCAGTTGGAAGCGGTGACGGACTTGTTGATCAACTGGGACTTGTTCCTCAAGCAACGACAAACGGTGGAACCATTGAACCCGCCCCGACCTCAAGCCGCTACTTCCCGCTAAACCCTCCTCACCCCCCTGATCCGGCCCCGGGAAAGCTTCCGGGGTGGAGCCAGGCTGGCTTGGCAGGTTTCGGGGGAAAACTAGAATGAATTGGACCAACCGATTGGGCAGCACGGAACAGAGCAGCGGCCCTTGCCTCGCAGCCCTAGGAACACCAGGGAGGTGGTTCCTCAGGGCCAGAAAAGGAGAAAGGGTGATGCGCAAGTTCGTGGCCTTGCTGGCATTGTGGATGCTTCTGCCTGTGGGGGCTTGGGCCCAGTCGTGGGGAGATTTGACCGGTCGTATTGTTTTTGATGGCACTCCCCCCAAACCCCGACCCCTGAAGATCACCAAAGATGTTCAGGTCTTCGGCAACAAAGGGCTGGTGGATGAATCCCTGGTGGTCGGCCCCGATGGAGGGTTAGCCAATGTGGTCATCTACCTGACCAAGCCTCGCCGGGTGAAAATCCACCCGGAGCTGAAAAACCAGGTGCCCAAGGAGGTGGTCATTGACAACAAAGATGGCCGGTTTGTGCCCCGGGTGGCCACGGTGTGGCTGGGGGTGCAAAAGCTCATTTATAAAAACTCCGACCCCGTCTCCCACAACTGCAATTGCCAGCCGTTTAATGACAATCCGGCCAACCCCTTGCTGGAACCCGGTGGGACTTTCCACCACATGCTCAGCTTCCCACAGTTTGTGCCGGTGCCCATCTCCTGCAACATCCATCCGTGGATGCGAGGATATGTGTTGCCGCGCTCCAATCCCTATATGGCCGTGACGGACAAGCACGGGCGGTTTGTCATTCCTAAGCTCCCAGCCGGCGTGGAGCTTCAGTTCCGCATGTGGCACGAAAAAATTGGCTACTTGCGCGGTGTGGAAGTCAACGGGCAGAAGCTCAACCGAGGACGATTTACCATTATCCTGCGTCCCGGCAAAAACGACCTGGGCCAGATCCGTGTTCCTGCATCAGTGTTTGCCGGGAAGTAGTTGTTTGAACAGTTATTAAGCGAACTTGTTTCGGACTTTGAAACAGGAGACAAAACCATGCGACGCACACTGGCACTGGCAGTTTTGATCAGTAGTGCACTGGCTTTAGCAGGCTGTGGAGGTGGGTCGGCCCCTACCCCACCCCCACCCCCGCCTCCTTTGTCCGGAGGCCCGACAGGGCAACTGGGTAGTGGCAGCTCGGGTCAGACTCAAGCCCGAAGCGACACCGGTCCTGCCCAAGCCGAAGGCTGGGGCCATTTGACTGGCCGATTTGTGCTCAAAGGCACCCCCCCTGCCCCGCAGCCTCTTAACATCACCAAGGATCAAGAGTTCTGCGGCAAGCACAACCTGGTGGATGAGTCGCTGGTGGTGGGTCCCGAGGGAGGATTGGCCAATGTAGTCATCTTCGTCCGGACCCGACGGGTGAAAATCCATCCGGAGTTGGAAGCTGCTAAAGACGAGCCGGTGATTTTGAAAAACGAAAATTGCCGCTTTGAGCCGCGGATTGTTTCGGTCCTGGTGGGTCAGAAGCTCTATGTGACCAACCCCGACCCTGTGGCCCACAACACCAACATCTCCGTCCCTGGCGGTGGAGGGGGAAACTATTCCATCCCGGCCAATGTGGACAAACCCAACGATAGCTATGTCTTCACTTTCTCCTTGCAACAAAATGTGCCGGTGGCGGTAGCCTGCAACATCCATCCGTGGATGAAAGGCTATGTGGTGATCCGCAAGACCCCCTATGTGGCCATCACTGGCAAGGATGGCAAGTTTGAGCTGAAGAACCTTCCGGCCGGAGAGTTGGAGTTTCAGATTTGGCATGAAAAGGCCGGTTTTTTGGAACTTCCCGGTTGGACCAAAGGCCGCAAGAAGATCACCATCAAAGCCAACGAGACGGTAGATTTGGGCACGATTGAAGTGCCCCTGGAGGTGCTCCAAGGCGGTTAATGTCGCGGTTCCTCTTTTGCAGACAAGGTGCCATGATGCCTCTTCCCCATCGCATCAGGCTTGGCTTGGGCCTGTGGAGCGCGTTGTGTGTGGCCCTTTGGGGATGTGGAGCCCCACCGGCTCAATTCCCCCTGAACATGGAAGGCCGCGATCCGGACGCCCTTACTTGGGAACAGAAGCAATATGTGGTCAACACGATGTTCCAGGCGTTCGGATCGCCGGACTATCCGTTGGCTCCTCCGCAGACGGGGCTGGATGTGAAGAAGCTCTGGATGGCCGGTGGTCCTGCCGGGGGACATGGCGACTTGGGCGGACTGTACCGACTCCACTGCGCCCACTGTCACGGCATCAGTGGCAACGGAGCCGGCCCCACCGCCCGATTCTTGGATCCTTATCCTCGAAACTTCCAAAAAGGCATCTTCAAGTTCACTTCCACCAAAGCCGGGATGAAGCCCACCCGAGATGATCTTAAACGCACACTCAAAAAGGGCATCAATGGCACCGCTATGCCTTCGTTTGTGCTGTTGCCCGAAGAACAACTGGATGCCCTGGTGGAGTATGTCATCTACCTGGCCATTCGCGGCCAGTTTGAAGAACTGTTGATCAGCACTCTGATTGA
>JAJRRR010000419.1 GCA_024279285.1 Planctomycetota bacterium | reverse complement strand
TGGTGGGTTGGGCTCAGCAGCCTCGGCTCCAGGAAGCTCCAGATGAAGTTCCTCCACCGACTCCTTATTACGCTGCTCCTGAGGTCATTTACGGCTCCTGGCATGGGGGAACGATTTGGGACGGGTATTGTCCGCCCCCGCGGTGTTGGAGTCTTTGGGACTCCTTGCATGCTTTGAAGCAGGAGTTGTTCGGGTGGCTTCACCATCGGTGCCGTGTGCCGGGTTGTTGTCCGGCACGGCCGTGTGGGCGGTGCCGCGTGCATGTGTCCAGGCGGCCTTGTTGCTCTGTGCCGGCTGGGTGTTGCCACGCTCCTGCCCCTCATCCGGTAGTGCCTCAGCCCATGCCTGAGCCTGCCGTGGAGGAGCAGAAGTCTCCTCGCGCTGCTTGGCGGCCCGGGCGAACCTACCGCCCCTATTACCGCACCAGCATTTATCGCCGCACGGGAGCCCGGGTGCGATAAAAGCGTCCTTTAGCCCTGAGCGTTTCCACCCTCGGCTGGGCCGAGGGTTTTTTGTTTGGAAAAAAAGCTAATGTTCCTTTCGGGCCTGACGGATCAGCTCAGCAGCCCCTTGATCCAGAAGCTGTTGAGCGGCTTGGCGGCCCAAGGCTTCCCCCTGCCAAGGCTCACCGACCACTTGGACTCGCAAGGCTTCAGAGCCATCGGGGCTGAGCACCACGGCTTGCAAGCAGAGGCGTTGGTGAGTCACTTGGGCTAAGGCGGCCACCGGAGCCAGGCATCCTCCGCGCAGGGTGCGCAGCAAAGCCCTTTCGGCCTGGACGGCGGCAAAAGTGTCCGGGTCGTTGATTGGGGCCAGGAGTTGGAGCATTTGCTGGTCTTCTTGGCGGCACTCCAGCCCGATGGCCCCTTGGCCTACGGCCGGCAGAACCCATTGCAGCGGGAGCAACTGGCTGATGTGCTCTTGGCGTCCCAACCGCTGAAGCCCGGCGTGGGCCAGCACCAAGGCATCGCACTGGCCCTCGTGGAGTTTTCGCAGTCGGGTATCTACATTGCCGCGAATGGAGCAGAACTTCAGGTCAGGGCGTTGGCGCAACAGTTGGGCACGGCGTCGCAGACTGCCGGTGCCGATCAGGGCTCCGGGAGGCAAATCCTGAAGCGTTTTTCTGCCCGGTGTGATCAAGGCGTCCTGCACAGGGCCCCGGCGAGGCACTGCCGCCAAGGTCAGCCCTGGCACCGGCTCGGTGGGCAAGTCTTTCAGACTGTGCACGGCTACATCCGCCCGAGCGTCCAACACCGCCTGTTGCACCTCTCGGGTAAATACCCCCTGGGTGCCCAAACGCTCAATGGGATCCTGACGGCGATCCCCCTGTGTGGTGACGAACACCAGTTCCACTTCGTGCCCCTGGTGGCGCAGCAACTCAGCTACATGCTGAGCTTGCCATTGGGCCAGGAGGCTTTTTCGGGTGGCCAGTCGCACCAGAGTCACTGGGGATGGTCCTTATTGCTACGAGGAAGAGGCTCCTTTTTTGAGCTTTTTGCCTTGGCAGAAGCGATTGCTCAAGAGGGAGAGGGTGGGGATTGCTTTTGTTGGGTTTGGGAGGCTGGGACCAGGCTCTGGGGTGAGGGGGTTCGGGCTGCGGAACGCCCTTGGGCCGATTGGGGAAGTTGCTCCGGGGGAATCACCACGCCACAACTGATCAAAAACTCCAACGCTTGATCCACACTCATGTCTAAATCCACCACTTCGCTGGCCGGCACCACGACGGTGTAGCCGGTCAGGGGCATGGGGCTGGTGGGCACCAGCAGGGCCAGTACAGGCTCGCCGCTGGCTTGTTCCACATCGCGCAATCCGTCCCCGGTGACAAACCCCAGCGACCAGGTCCCCTTGCGCGGATACTGCACCGCCACCACGCGCGTGTAGCGAATCTCTCGCTGCCGCAACAAAAATTCGGTGACTTGCTTGACTGAGGAGTAAACATTGCGCACCAGGGGGACTCGGGCAATGAGACGCTCCAGCGATTCCCAAAACAACCTGCCCAGTCCGGCTGCCATAAAACGACCCAAAAACCACAACAACACCACAAACACCAACAAAAACGCCGGAACGACCACCCACGGACTCAAGTACAAAAGCTTGACATATTCCTGATAAATCTCCCGAGCGGTCATCTGTTCGGCGCGGGGCAGGCCCACTTGGCGAACCACTTGCTCAAACACAGCTTGAGGCACATATTGGGCATCACTGGTTCGGTGAAAGGGACGGCCTTGGATGGTTTTGATTTCCGGGCCTGGTTGCGGATAGGCGTCCGAGGGGTGAATCTCCGCGGTGCTTTGAACGATGATCCAAGCAGCCAGATTTTCTACCGGCTCCAGCACATAGTATCGCACTGAGTTGGCCACCCAGAGCAAGATGGCCAGAGTGAGCAAAGGAGGGAGCACCACTCCCAATCCGCTCCATACCGCCCGACGAAACGATCCGGCCGGACTCATCGGTTCCTTAGCACTCCTATGTAGGAAAGTGCCGGCAAGTCACCCTTTTCCCTGCCTCTGCCCCTTTTTGTCGTTGGGGCAAATATGGAAAACTGTTTCCCAACAGACTGTGCCCGATCGGGTCAGAGGAGGTTTTGGACCTCATTTCCACTTTACCACGCCATGGCGCCCTTGAGGAACTCTCCTGATAGAGCTTGGCAACGAACCCTAGCCCGACGAGCTTTCCTGGTGCACACTTCAAGAAACCAGAGGAGCACTTCCGAGGGGGTGGCTCCCTGTCCTGAGGGCCGGTGCTACAATAAAGCCTTTGTCCTGGGAAACTAAGAAAAGGGAGCTGAGGATTTCAGGCCTTTCGGCTTTGGGCAAAGCAATTCCCGCACAAACCAAGGTGTTTGGGTTCTGACGAGCAATCTGGATTAGGAACACTTTCCCGCAAAAGGAGGAATTCATGGCTTCCTATAGCGAGTTGGTTCAAAAGATTTTATCCGTGCCCCATCAGGAGTCGTTGGGTCCGGGGCACGCCACCTCCGAAGCCCGAGCACTGCTGGAGCAATTGACTCCCCAGAGCGTCGTGGCTCCCGCTCCTGTGGCCGATCAACACATGGCCATGGCCTGCTGTTCGGCCTTGTGGCTCTATCACAACTATTTGGACCACTCACATCGCATCAGTCAGCAGATACCAACTGTTGAGGGGAGTTTTTGGCACGGGATCATGCATCGCCGGGAGGGGGATTTTGGCAACTCCAAATATTGGTTTCGTCGGGTGGGTCGCCATCCGGTTTTTGAACCCTTGGCTCAAGCCGCCCGCGAGTTAGCCACCCAACTCCCTACCGACGATCAAAGCGAATACCTGAAAAGTCTGCAAAGTTGGGACCCCTTTGCCTGGATTGACTTGTGCCAAGCGGTGGTAGAGGGGGAGAGCCTTTCGGAACAGTTGTGTCTTGCCATCCAGCGTCGGGAATGGGAACTGTTGTTTGATTACTGCTACAGCCGGGCAACCGTCTAGGAGGGCTCGTGTTTCTCGGGCCAGAAGACGATGAACGAGGCCTGGGTTTGGGTCCAGTCGGAGCTGGAACTCCTACAGCGCCAAAACCGACGACGCTACCTGGTGGTGCGTCAGCAGGGGGAAGGGCCTTGGTTGCAAGTCCAAGGGCGGCGCCTGGTGCACTTTGGTTCCAATGACTACTTGGGCCTTTCACGACATCCCCAGGTCGTTCAGGCTGCCCAGGAGGCTTTGGCCCGATGGGGAGCCGGAGCCGGAGCCAGCCCTTTGATCCTCGGACACACCCAAGAACATCAACTTCTGGAAGAAGCCCTGGCCCGGTTCAAAGGCGCCCAAGCTGCCCTGGTGTTTCCCACCGGATTTGCGGCCAATTTGGGCACGATCACGGCGTTGGTGGGACGCGGAGATGCGATCTTTTCGGACCAATACAACCACGCCAGCCTGATTGACGCGGCGAGGTTGTCTCGGGCCGAAGTGTTCATCTATCGCCACAACGACATGGAACATCTGGCCCAACTGCTCGCGCAACATGCAGTCCAATTTCGCCGCAAGTTGATTCTCAGCGACGGGGTGTTCAGCATGCACGGGGACCTGGCTCCGGTGGGGGAGTTAGTGGAGCTGGCCGAGCGGTTCGGGTGCATGCTTTTGATTGACGAGGCGCATGGCACCGGGGTGCTGGGACCGGGAGGGCGCGGGGCGGCCGAAGCCCTGGGCATGCACGACCACTTGACCTTGCACCTGGGCACTTTGAGCAAAGCCTTGGGAGCCCAGGGGGGATTTGTGGCCGGACCGCGAGTGTTGATGGAGTGGATTTGGAATCGGGCCCGAAGCTACATCTTCTCCACCGCCTTGGCCCCTGCCGCTTGTGCCGCCGCCCGAGCTGCCCTGGCACTGGTCCAAACCCAACCCCAACGCCGCCAAGAACTCCTGCGCAAAGCGGCCCAACTGCGCCAAGAACTTCAAAATCAAGGCTGGTCGGTGCCCCAAGGCCAGACGCCCATCGTGCCGGTTTTCTTGGGTCAAGAACGGCGGGTGCTCCAAATGGCCGAGCAACTACGCCAGCGAGGTCTTTGGGTCCCGCCCATCCGACCCCCCTCCGTGCCCGAAGGACAGTGCTGCCTGCGCATCAGTCTTTGCTACGACCACACTCCCCAGCAAATCGCTCAGCTCCTTCAGGCCATGCAAGAACTGGCCCAAACTTCGGGCAACTAGGCTTCCGGGGGCCGTATGGGCAAGTTTTCAGGGGTGTGATAGAGTGAGGCTCGTTCGGCGGTGGAGATTTCTAACTGCCGGGACTTGGCCGGCTTCGGGCCACCGTGTCCCGTTGCCCTGCTTGCAAAAGCACCCTTGACGGTTCTTTGCGGGAGAGACGCTGCCGATGGCAGACGCTGCCACTTGGGAACTGGACAGGTTGCTCGCTGTGGCTTGCCAAGCGGCCGAAACAGCCGGGGAAGTGCTGCGCCGACACTTCGGCCAAACCCAACAGTTGGTCCAAAAACAACAAAGCTACAATCTGGTCACCCAAGCAGATGTGGAATCGCAGCAGGCGGCACTGGAGACGATCCGAAAGCACTTCCCTCAGCATGCCTTTCTGGCCGAAGAAGCTTCCCCGCAAGAGGCCGAAAGCCCTTTTGTCTGGATCGTCGATCCCTTGGATGGAACCAACAACTTTGTGCACGGAATAGCTCACTTTGCCGTTTCGGTGGCGTGTGCTCATCAGGGGGAGTTGTTGTGTGGGATGGTTTACAATCCCGTTCAGGAGGATCGTTTCACAGCCGTGCAGGGCCGGGGGGCATGGCACAACGGCCGTCGGGTTCAAGTAGCGCCTCAGGAACGACTAGACGAAGTGCTGGTGGGCACGGGGTTTTACTATGATCGAGGTCCGATGATGCGAGCCACGCTTCGGGCTATGGAAGAGTTGTTTGAGGCTCAAATCCACGGCATCCGCCGCTTCGGCACGGCTTCTTTGGATTTGGCCATGGTGGGCCGAGGGTGTTTTGGAGCGTTTTTTGAATACGAGCTTTCTCCCTGGGACTTCGCTGCCGGTGTGTTGTTCGTGCGCGAAGCAGGCGGAACGGTAACCACCACCCGAGGAGAGCCCTTGCCGCTGAAACGCACCGGAGTGCTGGCTTCCAACGGTCGGGTGCACCAGCAGGTGTTGCAGATCGTCCGCCGTCACCATCCGCCTTAGCTGGCCTTGGAGGCGAAAAAATCGGGAACTTTTTGACCCCGCAGAGCGACCAATTTACAAAGTGCCCGTCTCAATTTGCGGTCGTTCCTCGGACCAAGGGGAGAGTGTGCCATGCGTTGCGCCCGATCGGCTCTCGTGCTGGCTTTGCTGCTTTGGGGCGCCTGGACTTGGGCTCAAGAGAAACCCTCTTCCCAGTCAGCCCCCTCGAATGCCAAAAAGCCTTCCCAACAAGCCCCTTGTGTGCAGATCGCCATTTTGCTGGACACCAGCAACAGCATGGACGGGCTGATCAATCAGGCCCGGGCTCAAATCTGGAAGATCGTCAACCAAATGGCCCAAGCCAAGTTGCAAGGTCAGGAAGTGGAACTCCAGGTGGCCTTGTTCCAATACGGCAACGATTCTCTGCCTGCCGAAAAAGGCTACATTGAGCTGGTGGTGCCCTTTACGGACGATCTGGACCTGATTTCCGATCGGCTCTTTGGACTCACCACCAACGGAGGGCAAGAATACTGCGGGCAAGTGATCCAGGAGGCTTTGCGCCGTCTCAAATGGAGCAAGCGCGAGGTGGACCTCAAAATGATCATCATTGCCGGCAACGAGCCGTTTACTCAAGGCCCTGTGGATCCCTTCAAGGTTTGCTCTGAGGCGATCAAGCGGGACATCACCGTGACCACGATTCACTGCGGGAGCTATGAGGAAGGGGTGCAAACGGGTTGGGCCCGAGGTGCCCGACTGGCCGACGGCACTTTTCTCAACATTGATCAAAATGCTCCGGTGGCCATCGCCACGCCTTTTGATCGGAAACTGGCCCAACTCAACGAGGAACTCAATTCCACCTACTTGTTCTATGGCCGACTGGAAGAACAGCAAAAGCGACGCCAATTGCAACTGCGCCAAGACCGAAACTCCGCAGCGTTGGGCCGTGGGGCGCTGGCCAACCGCGTGGCAGCCAAAGCCAGTCGGCTCTATTCCCAAGCCTCGGTGGACCTGGTAGATGCCGTCATGGAAGGCAAACTCAAGCTGGAAGACTTGCCTGAGGATCAACTTCCCGAGCAGCTCCGCAAGCTTCCGCCCGAAAAACGCAAGCAGTACCTGGAACAGATGATCCAGAAGCGGCGTCAGTTGCGTAAGCAGATCCGGGAGATCAACAAAAAGCGCGAACAATATCTGGCTAAAAAGCGCCGCCAGATGGCCGAAAAACAACAGAACACCTTTGACGACGCCGTGCTTCAAGCCCTGCGAAAGCAAGCTGAGCGAAAGCAACTGGAACTGCCCAAGCCGTAGAAAACTAGGCGATTTTGTTCTCTCTCACCTTGGCTCAGTCAAATAGGGAGTGGGTGCGATGCGACGGGTTGCTGTGCTGCTGGGGCTGCTGGGAATGGTGCTGGGAAACGCTGAGCAGGCCCAAGCCTGCTTCTGCATCTGTGTCCCCTACCAGCCTTTGGAAGTTTGGGAAGATCATATTCAGGTGGAGATTCGGGAACTGGTCTGCCGCAAGACGATTCGCGTGGTGTTCCACAATCCCAACTCCCAGATGGTCCGTGGGGCCACCATCTATATGGAATTGGAACCAAAGGCCCGAGTGGACCAAGTCCAAGTGCGACTGGACAACCAGAGCCTGCAAGCCCAGGTTCTCCCGGCCCAAGAGGCCCAAAAGCTCCTGGAAGACGCTCTGCGTCGGGGAGCTTCGCCGGCGCTATTGGAAAGTTACGGGAAGAACTTGATTCGGATTCGGGTGCCTCGGGTGGCACCAAAGCAGAAAGTCCAACTGGAGCTTTCCTACACCATGACCTTGGAAAGCCGTGGCGAGCTGGTGCGGTTGGTGCTTCCCAACTCCAAGCCCAAGGGCCTGACGGCCCCGGTACGGTACGCTTCGGTAGAGGTCAAGCTGCACAGCAGCCGGGGGATCAAAAATGTTTATTCTCCCACCCATCCCATTGAACTCCACTACCCCGACGATGCCGACTTGGCGGTGCGCTGGCAGGGGCGCAATTGGGTGCCGGAACATCAGTTCGTGCTGTACTTTCAACGCGATCCGGACCCGGTGGGAGCTTCGCTGCTGGCTTATCGGGATTTGGATCAGCAGGGCTACTTTTTGCTGATGCTCTCCCCTAGCTTCGGCCCGCAAGGAAAAAAACTTCTCCAACAAGTGCTGCCTAAAGACATTGTGTTTTGCGTGGACACTTCCGGGTCCATGCTTCAGCAGGGGAAGCTTAAGCAAGCTCGGGAAGCGCTTCGCTACTGCTTGGGTCAGCTTCGCCCTCAGGATCGCTTTGGCATTGTGCAGTTCAACACACGAGTGCGGGTGTTTCGGCCTCAGCTTTTGCCGGCCACGCCGGAGAATGTTCAGGCAGCTTTGCACTATGTGGAAAACCTGCATGCCCGAGGTGGCACTGCAATGGCCGATGCCTTGCTCAAGTGCCTGCATTTGCTGGGCCAGAACGCGCAAGGGCGAGTGCCCATGATCTTCTTCCTCACGGACGGCTATCCCACCTTGGGCATCCGTGACACCAACCGACTACTGGAAGAAGTGAAAAAGGCCAACCGTGCCCAGGTGCGCATCTTTGTCTTTGGCCAGGGCTTGGATGTGCACGCACGGCTGCTGGACCTGCTGGCTTGGCAAAACCAAGGCATGGCCGAATATGTGCTGCCAGGGGAAAATCTGGTGGCCAAGATTCGCAATTACTTTGACCAGGTGGGTTCCCCGCTGTGGACGGATCTGAAGGTGGAGTTTCCTCCAAAGGCTCGCGTCTCGGAGGTGTTTCCGCGGCGGCTTCCGGATTTGTACTGGGGCCAACAGGTGATCGTAGTAGGCCGGTATGAAGGGGCAGGCCCCCTCACGCTCACCCTGCGCGGTCGCCAAGGACAAAAAGAGCAAAAGTTGCAGTTTCAGGTTCACTTGCCGGAGTTCACAGATGACGAGCAACTGGGCTTTGTGCCCCGGCTGTGGGCAGCTCACAAAGTGGACCACTTGCTCACTCTCCTCAGGAGCGGCAACTCTGATCCCAAGCTCAAGCAAGAATTGATTGCATTGGCCACTGCCTACGGGATCATCACCCCTTACACCAGCTTTGTGGTCCAAATGCCCAAGGCCCCTCGGCCGGGAGCTGCCGCCCGATTTGCTGAAAAACAGCTCAGCAGACAACTCAGCAACGAGATGTGGATGCCCTTGGAGTTAGAGGAACGAAAGGAGCAGATTCATCGTTCCCGGGGGCAAAACGCTTTCCGGGCACAGCTTCAGCGGAGCGGATCGGGATGGGCGTTGGGCCACTGGGCCCAAGTGGCCACCGATTCCCGCAAAGCGGTTCCCTCCCCCTCACCCCCACTGCAAACCACCCCCGTGCGCCACATCGGCAACCGAACCTTCATCTTTCGCAACAACCAATGGGAACAAAGCGACTACGACCAACGGCAGAAGCTCCAGGTGGTCCAGGTGGGATCAGAGGAGTTTTGGCGTCTGTTGCGCTCTCAACCCAAGCTGGCTCCGCTGCTGGCCCAGGGCAATGTGGTGCTTCGGATCAACAAGCAGTGGTATCAGTTTGTCCTTCCCTCCCAGGACAAGTAAGGATTCCTGAAAGCCAAGGCTACAAACAAACAGAGCAAGGCGCCTCTGTGCCGTCTGCCTTGTTTCCCAGAAAGATGAAGCCTTGGGCCAGAAAGGCTCAGACCACGCCGCGTCGGGCAGCCCAAACCGCTGCCTGAGTGCGATCAGCTACCTGGAGCTTCCGCAGCACGCTTTGCACATGCTCTTTGACCGTGTCCACGGTGATGTTGAGGCTTCGGGCGATGTCCTGATTGCTCAAGCCCAAGGCCAGGTGACGCAGCACTTGCATTTCGCGTCGGGAAAGAGGGATGTCTTGTTCCTCAGGGGCTTTTTGCCGGGTGGTGAGGAGGTGGTGGATTCGGGCCACCTGGGGAGCATCCCAGCGGCACTCCCCTTGGGCTGCGGATTCTATGGCTTGCACAAGCTGGGAACCCGATTCGCCTTTGAAACAATAAGCGTGCACTTTGTAGATCAACGCCCGGGCGATGTAGGTGGGATTGTCAAAGTGAGTCAGCACCACGATGCCCATTTGGGGAAACTCGTCCCGAAGTAAATCCAACACATCCAGGGCATTTTCATCCATTTGGATGTCCACCAGGAGGACATCGGGGCGGTGGAGTCGGACTTGCTGGAGCATTTGGGCCACGGAGGCAGCCTGACCCACCACACGAATATGAGGGGCCATGGAGTCCAGCAGGGATTGCAATCCCAACCGAACTACCTCGTGATCGTCGGCCACTACTAGCCGCAGCGTGGATTTCATTCTCAATTCCTTGCCCGATGCCACAGGCCGGACACCGGGAACCGCAGAAGTCATCGGACCGCAGGAAGCGTGGACACTCGTCATTTGAGGCTGAATCCCGACTAGGTGAGGATCAGCCACCAACACCAGACATCTTCCACGACCTAGGAAACAACCTGCGCAGAGCAGAGGAGCGACGAGGTTACTAACAGCTTTCGGGACAACAACCGACGGGACAAGGTCATCTGTGGAGTTTGGGACCCAGAAGGGGAAAAAACACCTCTGTTTGGGGATAGAGCTCCCCCCAGCAGGGGAGTGGAGGGGGTTTCCGTCATCCTGCGGAGCATTCCGGCAAAATCAGCAAATTTTTGACCCAAGGGCAACTGCGACCTAGGGTTGTGTGCCGGGAGTGTTGACCCAGGGCAACACCTGGGTCCGGAAGAGCCAGTGTGGCACACCGTTTCCCGACCCCTGTGCAGATTCGTCTGGCAAAATGACCCCATCCCTTTCCCAACAGCAGCCTCAACTGTTGCTGGTGGACGACGATGTCCAGCTCTTGGAGTCGCTTCAGCAGTGGCTGGGTTCGCTGGGCTATGGAGTACATGGGGCTCGTGATGCGGAAGAAGCTCAGGCCCAGTTGCGAACCCGACGCTTTGACCTGGTGTTGACCGACTTGCGCCTGGGCACAGGGGACGGATTTGAAGTGCTTCGAGCCACCAAGCAACTTCAGCCCGATGTGCCGGTGTTGTTCCTCACCGGATACGGAACGGTGGAAACCGCCGTGGAGGCCATCCGCCAAGGAGCTTTTGACTTCCTGACCAAGCCGATTATTGATCAGGAGCTGGAGCTGGCCATTTCTCGGGCACTGACTCAGCGCCAAGTGTTGGAGGAAAACAAAAATCTCCGGCAGCAGTTGGACCTGCGCTATGGACTGGAAAACATCATCGGCCACCACCCGTCTATGCAACGGGTGTTTGATCTCATCCAAAGCGTAGCCGACACCCGAACCACCGTGCTCATCACCGGCGAAAGCGGCACGGGCAAAAGCATGGTGGCTCGGGCCATTCACCGGCTCAGCCCACGACGAAACAAACCCTTTGTGGAAGTCGCTTGCGGAGCCTTGCCTGATACCTTGTTGGAAAGTGAGCTGTTTGGTCATGTGGCCGGAGCCTTCACCGGAGCCACCACCGACAAGCAAGGCAAGTTCGCCCAAGCCGATGGAGGAACCATCTTCCTGGACGAAATCTCCACCGCAAGCCCCAGCCTTCAGGTCAAACTCCTCCGCGTGCTTCAGGAGTTTGAATTTGAACCCTTAGGGGGGACGAAAACTTGTCGCGTGGATGTTCGGGTCATCTTGGCTACCAACGACGATCTGGAGGAACTGGTCCGAGAGGGCAAGTTCCGCCAGGACCTTTACTACCGGATCAATGTGATCAACATCCACTTGCCTCCGCTTCGGGAACGAGCTTCGGACATCCCCTTGCTGGCCCGACATTTCTTGCGTCAAATCTGCGAGGAATCCGGTCGCAAAATTGTGGACTTCACCGACGAAGTGATTACGGCTTTGCAGCGTTATCACTGGCCGGGTAATGTTCGGGAACTGCACAATGTGGTAGAACGAGCGGTGATTCTGGCCAAAGGGGACTACATCACCTTGGCCGAGCTGCCTGAGGCCATCACGGCCCAAGCCCCTGTAGCGGCCTCCACTTCGGCCCAAAAACAAAGTCTCAAACAAGCCTTGGAAGATCCCGAACGCCACATCATTCGTCAAGCTCTGGAAGCCCACAACTGGAATCGTACCCTCACGGCCAAGGCGCTTGGCATCAACCGCACCACGCTTTACAAGAAGATGAAACGCCTGGGCCTGTTGCCCAGCAAGAAATAATCTCTTCTTTTTTCCCCGGTCCCTGGGAAGGTTGGCAGGGTTCAGTCGTCGGCTTCTTCGTCATCGTCTTCGGGAATGACCATCAAAAACGAAGCCCGAACCGGGGCTGGCATGACCGATTGCGGCCCTTTGACGCTCTGCCACACCAAACGGTTGAGGATCAGATCATCCGCGGCATCAGCACGGCTGAAATCTAAAGTGGAGGAGATCCTTGCCCCAGGAGTCCCATCAGGGTTCCGCGCATTCAGGTTCACCTGAGCGGGCAGATGCTTGTAAGGGGTCAGATCAGGTTTGGACTGGAAGGAGTTGTACATAGGTGTGGCAGCCGCGTCAAACTGGCTCATCGGAGGCAGACCCAAGATCAACTCCATGGTGCGCAACATGCTCACGGTGGAGTAGAGCGTGGAATCCACATAGCGTCGTTTGGTCCAAGGGCTAATGACCAAAGCCACGGTGCGGTGGGCGTCCACATGATCAGGTCCGTTTTGGGCATCGTCTTCCACGACAAAAATGGCCGTCTGTTTCCAAAACCGGCTGTGGCTGACTGCCTCCACGATCATGCCCAAGGCCAAGTCGTTGTCGGCCACCATAGCCGTGGGCGTGCGCTTCCCTGCCCGCAAACCGTATGTGTGGTCGTTAGGCAATTGCAAAATGACCAGTTGGGGCATGGAACCCTTGGCTTCCCATTGCTTCAGCACCTGGATGAATCGCTTGGCCCGATCCTGATCCAAATAGTCCAGGTCCCAAGGCCGGTACCACGGATCGTAGCGTCCTTGAACCACTTCAAACCGCGGTTGGGCCGGCTCGTCCACCCGCGCCGGCGTCTTCAGCCACATCCCAAACACGAAAAAGCTCACCCCATAACGATGGCAGTGGTCCCACAAATAACCATGCCGCGGATAAGCGATGGGGTAGTTTCCATCGCCTAAATAGTTCATCACCCGACGGCTCTGGCCTCGGTAGAGCAAGGGCCAGCTTTTTTCTATGAAATCCGTCGCATAAGCAGCCAACGACCACTCCTGACCGTCCGCACTGACTTCTCCGTTGACATAGAAGTTGTCCAGTAGCACAAACTGCTCAGCCAACGCATGATGGTTGGGCGTTACACGGCGTGGGAAGAGACACAACCGAGGGTCGCCATTGCCCTGGGGAAGATCGCCAAAGACCTGATCGTAAGTGCGGTTTTCCTTGATGATATAAATGCAGTGTTTGATGGGAGAAGGATCGCCGACTTTGGCCGGAATGGGATTCCCCTTGGGGCGCTTGCTCACGGGGCGCAAATCTTCCCGCAGGGGACTCGCCCGACGAGCACGAGCTGTGTATCGGGCCAAAGTTGGCGGATCGGGCATCCGCACCAGTTGCAAAGTACCTTGAAACAGTCCGGCAATGTATTCCCGAATGTTCCGCGGCGGTTCGCGCTCCGGCTGAGGTCCCAACGGATTGGCCCGAGACCCTAAACCTTTCCCGTTGAGTACGCAAATCAGCTTCCGTTGAGGACAAAACCGCACTGCCGTGGGATACCAGCCCGTGGGTATCAGTCCTAACGACACGCTCCGGCCCGGACGACTCACATTGAACACCGCCACCGTGTTGTTGTTGGCATTGGCCACCAACAGAATCTGTCCATCTGGAGTCAGAGCGATGCTGTTGGGTGTGGTGCCCGTGGGCATGTCCTTGTGAGGATACAGTGCGGCACTGATCACCTCCAAAGTTCTTCCCGAAGAGGTGTCAATCACATGCACCGTGTTGCTGTTGGCGCAAGCCACGAACAGGGTTTTTCCATCGGGGGAGAGGAGCATTTCGGTGGGGTGGGAGTCGGTTTTCCAGCGTTGCAGAAGTTGGCCGGTGTGGGCATCCAAGACGGCCACCGCTGCCGCTCCCCACAGGCTCACATACACCCGCCCCCGAGACTTGTCTTCCAAGGCCAGATAGGGATAGCTATCCTGGGGCAAGGACCACAGTTGGACCTGCTCGGGCTTGTTCAGCGGGATCACGCTTACCGCATCGCCCCAAGCACAAGCGGCGTAAAGACGCTTTCCGTCCTGACTGATGCTTAGCCCAGCCGGCACAAGAGGTTTTTCGTCTGGGGCGTTCAGCTTGATGGTTCGCACCAGGACCAAGTAGCCGTTGCGGAAGGAGAACTCGTAGATTTGTTGTCCGGTTCCCCCGCTTAGAAACACCCGACGCCCGGACGGGGCCAGAGCTAGGCCCAGGTAGGTTTCTTGCACCGTGACGCGGGAAGCCACGCGGCGAGCAGCCAAGTCCACCGCCACCAACTCGTGCGTCCCATAGCCCCCGTGAGCCACCAAAGCCCAACGCCCCGAAGGATGCAACACCATGTTGACCGGAAAGTCCCCCAGGGAAATCTGGTGCCCCACCGGAAGCAAGGACCATCCGTTGGGCAGAAGCATCCCCCCGCCGGAAAGCTGACCAGGCCAACGCAAGGAAAGCTTCTCGGACTGAGAGACGGTTGGCTGTTGGGCTTTGACACTGGTGCCAAGCGCCAAAACCGTGGCTGACAAAATCCCCACCACTCCCCACTTGGCAAACTGCATCAGGTTGCAGACATGCATCGCAAAGCATTCTCCCGATGAGGAAGAAACTTTCTTGGCTTGCCGTCTTGGGTGCCCTTTCGGCAGCGACAGAACGAATCTAAACAGCGTAGGGCCGGGTTGCAACTTGCTGTCAAGCAAGAAAGGGTATCAGAGCGCATAAAAAAACCGGCGCCGCAGAGAAGCGCCGGCCGGAGGGCAGGATAGATTAGTCCCACCACCAGTGCTCGCCCTGGTGTTCGGCTCGGGCCCGTACCAAGTCCATCGGCTCGTGCACCTGAGCCTGATCCACCACAGGCCACACATTCATCTCCACGCCTCCGGAGGCGATGACGATCCACATGCGTCCCTTTTTAATTACGGCGGCCTGGGTGGGTACTTTGCGAGGCACGGGGAACTCCTCCAATCCCAACTGCTTGTTGTCCATCAACAGACTCAAATCCAGTCCGGCTTTCTGGTCCAGCCCATAGCGGACGATCAAAGCACCCACCACAGTCAGGTCCATCAGGTTGCGCATTTGGCCAAAGATGGGGTGCTGGGTGGCCAGTTGTTCGAAGTGGGTGGTCATAAGTTGGGCCCAGCGCTCGGCCACCGGGCTAGTGCGTCCGGTGCGTTGAGGGCCTTGGGCTCCCAGCACCGTGTCTTCGGTGACCACTTTCACTCCCGGACCTTGCAGTTCCCAGGCCAGTCCGTCGGGCGATTTACGCAGCGCTTCATAGTTAGGAGCCATCCACCAGCGTGGGGTGGCACTTTCACCTCGCACGCTGCTTGCCCGACGCAGAAGTTGCAGGTAGCTAGGCAGCCCCGGCACCCCCGAGCGATCCAGGCCCATGGCCAACCGCTTCATTGCGTAGTCGGCTGCCACCATCCGCCGGGCATAGTCGGTCGTGGGTGCGACCCCTTGGATGCGAATGGTTTGCAGGCCCAACAGCGACTCAATTCGCTGCACGGTGCGAGGGCTGAACAGAGGTCGGGACTTCAGAAACCGCTGAAGTCGTTGCAGTCCTTCGGGGGTGGGGTCAATGGAGCAACTGATCACCTCGCCGCGTCGGGCACTCTCGGCTGCACTGCGCAATGCAACCAGCAAGTGGTCCAATTGGAGAATAGGGGCTCCGGTCTGAGTGCCTACGACAAATCCGTTCTGATCCACCGTGATCGGCTCAGCCGGTCCGGCCAGCACGATGTCGTTTTCTTCCGGATAGACGAACACGAACTGAATCCGCGTCAGGCCGGCGAGGTATTCCATTTCTTCAGTGATAACTGGCAGTTGCACTTTGGCCCGTCGGGCACGAATCGCCTCTTGCAGCCGTCGCAATGAGATTTTTCTCAGTGGCGAAGGACGATTCAGGGAGGAGGGCAAGCGTTTCAGGGCTTCCGCTCGAGCGTTGAGCAGGGTTTGGGTCTGATCCTCTTGGGCCATGTGGAGCACGCCTTGGGTGTCCACATACACTCCTCCCACGGCCCCGGTGCGAATGAACCTACCTGCGTGCGTATGAACCCAAGGGACCGCAACGGCAACCAATCCGGCTGCCAACACGACCAACCATCGCGGCAGACGCACGGCCGTTTGCATCATCTACCACCTCCTCTGCACGGCCCCGTTCGCACCCCAGGCGAACAGACCTTTGGGGATGTGAAATACCTGCCAAGCATTCAGACTGGGGGTTCCAGGCTTCAATTCAAGACTAATTGCCTCCCAACGGGAATGCAAGCAAACTTGGTCTCCCGCCCCGTTTCCCAAAACCCATCCAAAGCCACATATACGGCAATCCCCAGGAAAGCAAAAGCTTGCTTCAAAACGGCGATCCTTTGGAGTGATAGACCTCTCTTATGCTCTCGGATACACTGTCTCCTTGTGTGGAAGATGGCGTGGTTGGGGTGGTTTGAAGGAACAGTTTATGAACACGGTGCGGATTGCAACAGGGTGGTTTTGGATTTGGGTGGGAGCGGTTGCCGTCGTTCAAGGGGGAGAGGACCCAGGTTCCCGGGGGCCTTTGTCGCCTCGGCAGTCGTTGCGCCATATGGTCCATCATCCTGAAGTCCGCGTGGAGCTGGCCGCGTGCGAGCCTCAAGTGGTGGACCCGATCTCTATCCGATTTGACGAATGGGGCAGGATGTGGGTGGTCCAGATGCGCGACTATCCCCTGGGACCACCGCCCGGGACTCCGCCTTTGTCGTCCATTCGCGTGTTGGAAGATCGGGATCAGGACGGGTTTTATGAAACAGCACGCACTTTTGTGCAAAACATCCCCTTTCCCACCGGTGTGCAGCCTTGGGACCAAGGGGTGTTTGTTACCTACTCGGGCACTTTGGCCTGGATGGCCGACACCAACGGGGACGGCCGTCAGGATGTCCAAGTGGTGTGGTTTCGTGGGTTTGCGCAGCAGAACTCGCAGCTTCGGGCCAATCATCCCAGGTTTGCACTGGACAACTATGTATATGTAGCCAATGGACTGCGGGGCGGGAAAGTTCAAGGCGTGAAGGTGCCGGGAGAGTTTGATCTTCGGGGTATGGACTTTCGGTTTGATCCGCGCAGTGGGCGGGGGGAGCGTGCCACAGGGCTAGCCCAGTTCGGACTCACCTTTGACCGTTGGGGACGAAGGTTCATTTGCTCCAATCGCAACCCGCTGATGCATGTGGTCATTCCGGCCCGATATGTAGCTCGGGCCCCAGGCGTGCGAATCACCCTCCTGCGCCACGATGTTGCCGCCTCGGGCTTCCAATCCCGAGTGTTCCCTCTGACCCGACAATGGACCACTTCCAACCTGCACGCCGGGCAGTTCACCGCTGCTTGTGGCGTGGAAATTTTTGCCGCAGATCTGCTCCCCGCATCTATGCACGGAAATGCTTTCGTCTGCGAACCCACCGGCAACCTGGTTCACCGCGAGGTGCTTCGCCCCCTGGGAGCCACTTTCCGTTCCCAGCCTGGGCGAAAAGGCAAGGAGTTCCTGGCTTCGCGCGATCCCTGGTTCCGACCCGTGGAGTGCCTCACAGGGCCTGATGGAGCGTTGTATGTGGTGGATATGTATCGGGCAGTGATTGAGCATCCGGATTTTATGCCCTCGGAGCTGCGTAAGCATGCTCGCACCCGACTTGGCGACGACCGAGGGCGTATTTGGCGCCTGCTGGCCAAGGGGGCTAAACGCCCCCGAATTGACCGATGGCCCGGCCAAATGTCCAACCCGGAGCTGGTTCCCCTGCTTGCTCACCCCAACCGCTGGTGGCGCATCACGGCCCAACGCCTCCTGGTCCAACGCCATGCCCAAGAAGTGGCTCCGGCTTTGCGCCAACTGGCCCAAAGCGGTCCGCCTGTGGCTCAAGTACATGCCTTGTGGACCTTGCACGCACTGGGCAAGCTGGAGCCGGAATTGATCCTGCAGGCCCTCCAAAGCCGCACAGCCGCAGTGGTGGAAAACGGCTTGATCCTGGCCGAGCAGTTTTTGCACCAAAGGCTGCCGCTTTCGGATACGCTTCGTCATCAACTTCTGGCCCAAATGCTCCAACTGGCACGGCATGCTGATCCTCGGGTGAGATTTCAGGTGGCCCTTTCGCTCACGGGGATTGAGGCCCCTGGCAAGCTGGAAGCTTTGGCTCAAGTGGCCCTGCAAGGCAGTGGGGATGTGTGGATGCTGCGTGGGGTGCGACTCAGCGTCGGAGATGCCCAAGCCGGTGGACTGCTGGCTCTTGTTTTGGACAAAACCACTTCTGACCTGGCTCGGAAGGCTACTTGGCTTGAGTTTTTGAAGCAGTTGGCCCGGACCGCTCCCGCTGGTGAGCCAAAGTGGTTGCCGGAGGTGCTTTCCCGGCTCAAGCAGCAGGTCCTTGCTCGGCCGGCATTGGGCCGAGCGGTGTTGGCTTCTTTGTTCCAAGGTGGTCTGACCCGTCGGCTGCCTCAGCTCCCTCCGTCCTGTCGGGAAGTGGTGCAGTCGATGTTGTCTCAAGCTCGTCAGGATGCCCAGTCGCTTCGGGATTCTTCGGCCCAACCCACTCCAGCAACCTTGAACGCTGTGGAGCTGCTGGGCTACGACGATCCCCAAAAGAGCGAACCCTTGTTGACCCAATTAGCCCTGGAGAGTGCCCAACAATCGGTGCGTCTGGCTGCGTTGAATGCCTTGCGGCGGCAAGGCTCGCTGGAAAGCTGGCAAAAGGTGCTGAAACAGTTCCGCCAACAAACTCCCGCAGTTCGCCAAGCGATCCTGCAAGGGGTGTTTGCCCGACGAGAACGCATTGAGCTGCTGCTGGATCAGGTGGCCTCTGGCCAAATAAGGCTCTCGGAGCTGGATGCCAGTTGGGTCAACCGGCTGTTGCGTTATCCTCAGACAGAGATTCGCCACCGTGCCAGGCAACTGCTGGCCGCTGCGGTGCCGGAGGATCGTCAGAAAGCGTTTGAGCGTTATCGGGCAGCTTTGAAACTCAATGCCAATCCGCGGCGAGGAAAAAAGCTTTTTGAAAAACACTGCTCCGCCTGTCATCGCATCGCCGGAATCGGCACGCAAGTGGGCCCGGACATCTCTGACACCCGAGTCAAAACCCCCCTGCAACTGCTCACCGACATCGTGCAACCCAACCGGGCCATTGACGCCAACTACATCAGCTACACGGCTATCACAACCGACGGGCGCGTGCTGACCGGCATCATCGTGGAAGAAACTCCTCAGGCCATTACCTTGCAGCAGCAAGGGGGCAAAAAGATCACCCTGCTGCGATCCGAATTGGAACAGTTGGCTTCCAACGGAGTATCCCTTATGCCCGAGGGTTTGGAACGCAACATGAGCTTGCAAGATATGGCGGATTTGATTTCCTTTCTCAAACACTGGAGATACTTGGGAACCCAGATCCCTGGAGTGCCGGATTTTCTGGGTTCGGAAAAAAGTTCCTCGGACAAGAAGCGAGCAAAGCCATGAATTCCACCACCGCGCAGCTCCCTCGGCGAGATGAGGTCCGGGTGGAGGACACTTGGGATCTGTCCAGCTTGTTTGCTTCGGACCAGGAGTGGGAAAGCACTTTCCGGCAGTGGCGGGAACGGATTTCCGAGTATGAGCAGTTCCGAGGGACCTTGGGCCAAAGCCCTCAGCGGCTGGCCCAGTGTCTGGAGTTTGACTTGGAGATGGACCGCTTGGGCGAGCGGTTGGGCTGCTACGCCTATCTGAAGACGGCCGAAGACACCACCAACAGCCACTACCAGCAGATGCGCGGTCGGTTTTTGCAAGCAGCCGCCCAGGCCGGCGAAGCTGCCAGCTTCATTCGTCCGGAGATCATGGCCATTGACCCGGAGCGGATGGAGCAGTTTTTGGACTCCACAGAGCTGGAGCCGTATCGGCTGATGCTTCGGCGGATTTTGCGCTATCGGCCCCACACGCTCTCCCCGGCCGAAGAGCGCCTGCTGGCCATGCAACTGCCCATGGCCGAAACCGCTTCCCAGGTGTTCCGCCAGCTCAACGATGCGGATTTGAAGTTTGGGACAATTCGGGACCACAAGGGGCAAGAAGTGGTGCTCAGCCACGCCACCTTTGGGGTGCTGTTGCGCAGCCCGGAACGCCGCGTGCGCAAAGAGGCTTTTCATCAATACTACGCCACTTATCAAGAACATGCCAACACGCTCGCAGCCACGCTGGAAGGCTCGGTGCAACGAGATGTGTACTACGCTCGGGCCCGAAACTACCCCAGCGCGCTGGAAAAAGCTCTCTTTCCGGACCATGTGCCAACTTCCGTTTATGAAAACCTCATCCGGTGCGTGCGTCACCACTTGCCCGCTTTGCACAAGTACTATCGCATTCGCCGCCAAGCGATGGGCCTGGAGCAGTTGCATGTGTACGACACTTATGTACCCATTCTGGCCCAGTTAGAACGCCGCCACAGTTGGGAGCAAGCGGTGGAGTTGATCCTGGAAGCGCTCCAACCTTTGGGCGAAGAATACTGCCAAGTGCTTCGTCAAGGGCTGTTGGGGCGTTGGTGCGATCGGTACGAAAATCAGGGCAAACAATCCGGTGCTTTCAGCTACGGCACCTATGACGGCGATCCCTACATCCTGATGAACTTCAAGGAAGAAGTCCTAGATCATGTCTTCACCCTGGCCCACGAAGCCGGACACTCCATGCACTCCTGGTATTCGGCCCGACACCAGCCCTATCACTACTACAACTACACCATCTTCGTGGCCGAAGTGGCCAGCACATTCAACGAAGAGCTGTTGTTCCATCACATGCTTTCTCAGGCTCGGGACAAACAAGAGCGAGCTTACTTGATTAACCGCCAAATTGATGACATTCGAGGGACGATCATCCGCCAGACGATGTTTGCCGAGTTCGAAAAGACGATCCATGAGATAGTGGAACGGGGCGAGGCGTTGACTCGGGAAACCTTTTGTCAGATTTATCACCAGTTGCTGGAAGCGTACTTCGGCCCCGAGGTGGTGCTAGATCCCGAGTTGGACCTGGAGTGCTTTCGCATCCCGCACTTTTATCGGGCGTTTTATGTGTACAAGTACGCCACCGGGATGTCGGCCGCGATTGCCTTGAGTCGTCGCGTGCTTCAAGGAGGGGAGCAAGAGCGCGAAGCGTATCTCAACTTCCTCAAAGGCGGCTGTTCCAAAGACCCGCTGGACCTGCTGCGCGACGCAGGAGTGGACATGGAAAGCCCCGAGCCGGTCAACACCGCCTTGGAATACTTCGCCCAACTGGTGGACGAGCTGGAACAGTTGCTGCTGTGAGCCAACCACTGCAGTGGCAAGTGGCCGGGTGTTTCAACACTCAGGTCGGCATTGGCAAACCGAAGACCGGGCTAAAGCTCAGGGATCAGGTGCAGGTGCTGCGTGGCCAGGTGCAGGGCGACCACTTGGCCGGGCCCCAGGGGGAGTTGGGCGGCATGGTGCCGTGCCACCCAACATTCTAGCTCCACCCCTACATCCACTCGCACCCAAACCCACGGCCCCCGGCTTTGCACCTCCAGAACTTGAGCCGCAGCCTGAGTCGTTCCCGGAGGACGCAACTCCACAGCTCCCGAAGGCACGCATACACGGACTTGTTGCCCGGGGGAAAGCCCCTCGGGGGCACCACGGCAAAGCTCCACACACAGCTTGCCCAATTGGACCTTCACCCCTTGGGTGCTTGTTTCAAGCACGGTGGCCACAGGGACATTTTCCACGCCCAGTATGCCAGCCACAGCCAAGGAAACCGGATGCAAAAACACCTCGTCTTTGGTCCCCCATTGTTGGACGCGGCCTTGGTCCATGACGGCAACATGATGGGCCACTTCCAACACTTCCTGGCGATCATGCGTGACCCAAATGACCGGGATGTTCAGTTGGGCCAGGCGCTGAGTCATTTCGCGTCTCAATCGGGCCCGAAGCGGAGCATCTAGCGACGAAAGCGGCTCATCCAGCAGAAGCAGCCGGGGGTTGGGCGCCAAGGCTCGGGCCAAGGCCACCCGTTGTTGCTGACCACCTGAGAGCTGATGTGGATAGCGTCGCTCCAGGCCCAACAGGTCAAACAACTCCAACATCGCTCCCACCCGATGACGCCGGCTGGAACGATCCATGCGCCTGAGTCCGAATGCTACATTCTGCTCCACCGTCAAGTGGGGAAACAGTGCGTAGTCTTGAAACACCAAGCCCACTTGTCTTCGCTGCGGCGGGACCACGCGGCCCGAGGCGGCGTCAAACCACACCTCCGAACCGAAGCGGATCGTTCCTTGCTGAGGGAGCTCCAGCCCGGCCAGACACCGAAGCAAGGTTGTCTTCCCGCTGCCGGAAGCTCCCAGCAGAGCGGTTACCTGATAGCCGTCGACCGGAACATCCAGCTTGCCCTGGATGCACACCTGAGGGCTGAAACGCTTTTGTATATCAACGGCCAGGGTGGTCATTGCACTTGGGCCCTTTTGCCCAGCAAGTAGGTCAAGCACAAGCTCAAGAAGGCAAATCCCAACAGCACGCCTGCGGTCCAACTGGCTCGGGTGTAGTTGAGCACTTGCACATCGTCGTAGATGGCGATGGCCATGGTTCGGGTCACACCGGGGAGATTTCCGCCGACCATCAGCACCACGCCGAACTCTCCCACGGTGTGGGCAAAAGTGAGCACCACTCCACTGAGCAACCCCGGCAAGCACAGGGGCAACACCACCCGAGTGAAGCTCTCCCATCGGGAAGCTCCTAGCGTTTGAGCAGCTTCCAGCAATCGGCGGTCCACGGTGGCAAAGGCGTCCATGAACGGTCTCAGTGCAAACGGGACATTGGCCACCACCGAAGCCACCACCAGTCCGGCAAAAGTAAACGGCAGCCGCCAGCCAAAGCTCTCCTCCCACCATCGGCCCAAGGGGCTTTGTGGGCCCAGGGCCATCAGCAAGTAAAAGCCCAACACCGTCGGCGGCAACACCAGCGGCAAAGCAATTCCGGCTTCCAGCAGACTCTTGCCGGGAAAGCGTCGCGTGGCCAAAAACCATGCCACCGGAAGCCCAAGCAGGACCAGCACTCCCGTGGTCCAAAACGCCAGCTTGGCTGTGACCCAAACCGTGGGCCAATCCAGCACATTCCACCACTGGTGAGGAGTCATCACGGGGTTTCCTCCGGATCGGCGAAACCAAACTGGCGGAACAGCTCTCGGGCTTGGGGAGTGAAAAGAAACTGGGCGAATCGTCGGGCCAGTTCCTTGTTGGGGCTATGGGCCGGAATGACCAGGGCCTGGCGGATGGGCCGATAAGCTTCTTGGGGCAGGGTGTACCACCGCCCTTGGTTTTTCAGCCGGGGGGAAACGGCCAGCGACAGGGCGATCAGCCCACAGTCCGCCGCACCGGATTGGACCATCTGGGCGGCGTGGGCCACGCTCTCTCCTCGGACCAGTTTGGAAGCCACTTGCTCGTAGATCCCCTGGTGCTGCAAGGCTTCCACCGCGGCTTTGCCATAAGGAGCCGTGGCCGGATTGGCAAGTGAGACACGCTGCACCCGAGGGCTCAACAACACTTCCAGCCCCCGTTCCACTTCCAAAGGCGAGTCGCGCAGCACCCACAGCACCACCTGGCCTTGGGCATAAACCCGGTAGTGCTCCGCGCGACGCTGCTGTAGGAGCTTTTGCGGGTACATCGTGTCGGCCGACAAGAACAGATCAAACGGGGCTCCGTTGGTGATTTGGGCATAAAAGGCTCCCGAAGAGCCAAAGATGATCTCCACCTCCGCGCCGGGGTTTTTGGCAAGAAACTGTTCGCGGATCTTGGGCAACACTCCTGCCAGGCTGGAAGCAGCAGCCACAGTGATCTTATTGGCCGATGCAGGAACAGGAGCGCCTTGAGAGGAGGCGGCGTGGTTCTGGCAACCTGGTGCCGGAAGCAACAGCACCAAAGCGGCCAAAAACCGGAGGCGTCGTGAATCGCTTGGGGGAACTCTCATCATGGCTTGCTTCCTGCTGGTTGGGGTTGCGAGGGATCAAGTTGACAAGCGATGTGGCCTGGCTGGCCCAACTCCACTCCAGGCAAACCTTCGCAAACTTGAGCCACCTCTCCCGAGCGGAGGAACTTCAGCAGGGCCTGCACCGGAGGTTGATCCAGCAGGCTTTGGGGCACGCAAAGCTGGTAGTGTTCCCAGCGCAGGGAAAAGCACCGCAGAGCCATTTCCGCGGCGGCGCTTCGCAGACACACTCCGGCTTGGCCCCAACCGTGCTTGAGGGCCCAAGCCATGTGGCGATGTCCCGAGGTGGTGCGTCTGGTTCGGCGTTTGGTTCCGAGCAACTCTTGCAGGGCTTCGGAGGCAGCAGCTTCCGGGGGCGGGGAGAGCCAACGAGTGGGTCCCCGAACCAGCGAACTAACACGGCGTGCGGTGCACCCGGGGGCCAGGGCAATGGTTTCTTCCCATCGGGCCACATCTACCAGCACAAACGGTTCCTGGAGCACCAGGGCGGCCTCGGCAGCATTTTGCTCCGGTGTGGCAAAGTGCACGCCGGCAGCGTGAACGGCTCCTTGGACCAGCAGACGCAAGGCTTCCCGACTCGGAAACTCCAGAGCCAATAACCTCACTCCCAAGGCCCGAAGCGGCTCGTGCCATCGTCCCAACTGAGGATCACAACTGGCCACCACCAAGGTGTTGGCTGCTTGAGGCACCACAGGGCAAGCGTTGGGATCATCGGCCACCAGGTCCGGTTCCAACCAGGCAGGGGTGGGACCACCGGTGGGAAAAAGCCATCGTCGGGAGCCCACCTGGGCTTGCCAGCAGGGCCAGGGCTTGTGCGGCGGAGGCCAAGCCCAACGCACCTGAGCCTCTGCAAGCGGAAACAGCTCCTCCACCGTGCAGCCCAACACCTGCGCCAGCAACAGTGCCACCTGCACCGAAGGGGTCAGTCGCTGGCGTTCAATGGCGCTGATTTCGCTACGAGGCACTCCGGCCAGTCGGGCCAGATGTTCTTGGGTCCAGCCTCGTGCGGTGCGCCACTGCTGAAGCCGGTTCGGAAGGGACTGTCCGTGCGCCATAATGGTGGCAATTTAAGCCAGAATCCTGGCGCACGCAACCACCTGTGTTGGAATTGTTTTCAGATCAAAGCAGCCGGAGATTCATTCCACTTTGTACTCGGCGGCGAGTCGGGCATAGGCGTCTATTTGTTCCTCAGTCAGTCCCACCCGACGCTGGATTTCAATAGATGCTTCTTGCCCGCTGGTCAGATCCCGGGCTCGCACCCGAACCCGACCCGCTGTGTCAAACGCATAGGAGATTTCCACCGGAGCGCCTTGGGGGAGATTGTCGGGCAGGTCGGTAATGTAGCAGTTGCCGATCAGGGAGCAGGCTTTGGGATCGGGGGCGTCTCCTTCGGTGACTTTGATGTTGATGCGCCGTTGGTTGGGGTGGGCCGTGTGGAACACCCGGCGGATTTTGACCGGCAAGGGACTGTTTTTGGGAATCATCACATGATTGATGTACTTCTTGGTGCGAGGATCGCGCACCACAATCCCCAGCCCATGCGAGTTCACATTTTCCTCCGTGATGGCGGAGAGTCGCTTACGGACAATTTCGGCCATCGCACTGTGCCGCCCTCGGTGTTTGGCCTCCAAAATGGCCGCATGAATGGCAGCTCCTTGGGCCACGGCGGTATAGGGAGAAAGGCTCTGGTCAGGCTCCTTGCCCGTGGCCTCCCGAACCGCCTGACGCACCTTGGGCATCAAAGTGGAACCGCCCACCAACACCACGGCATCCAGATCCTGAGGCGCAACCCCCGCCTCGTCCAAAACCAGATGGAGCGTGTCAATGGTTCGTTGCAGCAGATCGGCCGTCATGGACTCAAATTGCTCTCGGGTCACCGGCACAGTGAGACTGCGGCCCTGATAGCGGCAGGTGATAGAAGTTTGGGTCTGCTCGGACAGGGTCAGTTTGGCCACTTCGCAGTCATTGCGGAGGATTTGGGCAGCTCGGGGATCTTCCAGAGGGTTGAGGTTGTACTTGTCCTGAAACTCCTTGGCCACATAGTCGGCCAGGCGGTCGGTCCAGTCCAAGCCGCCCAAGAGCACATCCCCATCGGTGGCCAACACGCGGAAGTGGGTGGGCGTGTAGCGCACCAAAGTGACATCAAAGGTTCCACCGCCCAGGTCATAGA
>JAJRRR010000418.1 GCA_024279285.1 Planctomycetota bacterium | reverse complement strand
GAGCATCGGCGTGGCCCAATTGCCCGTGCGAGGGTCCATCATTTGCGTGGTGCTGGCGTTGGTATATTCGTTGCTCTCCTGACCGGTCAGAAGCCAGTGGAACAAATCGGGGATCATCAACAACCGTTGGGCCACTTTCAGCAGTGGCGAGTCCTGCCACTTCATCGCCAGCAGTTGGTAGAGGGTGTTGATGGGCATGAATTGAATGCCGGTGGCTTGAAAGATTTCTTCCCGGGAGAGCAGTTGGGTGGTTCGTTCCATGACGCCTTGGGTGCGAGGATCGCGGTAGTGGTAAGGGTTGCCCAGCAGTTCCCCCCCGGGGCCCAAAAGGCCAAAATCCACTCCCCAGGTGTCCACGCCCACGCTGGCGATGCTTCGTCCGAATCGGGCTGCGGCGGCCCGAAGCCCCTGTTGAACCTGCTGCCACAAATGCAGCAGGTCCCAATACATCCGCAAGCCCACATACACAGGCCCGTTGTCAAACCGGTGCACCTCTTGCAGCAGGAGCTTTTCCCCGTCATAGACTCCGCCCAGCACGCGCCCTCCCGAAGCTCCCAAATCCACCGCCAGAAACACTCGCTCGGCCATGGCTGTCCGGTCCTGAAGAAGTGCTGTGGAGGAATCGTGTCCGAACCTTTTGTCCAAACAGGCGTTCTCATCCTGGTCGTTGAAGGGGCCGTTGTCAACGATCCGGCCAGGGAAGCTTGCCGCGGTTGTGGTTCGCTCCACCCGGGAGCATCGGCTACACTTAAAAGAGTTCCTCCGGGGCTTTGGTTGCCAGGAAGCAAGGTCATGATCAAGCACTTGGCAGGAATGGCCTGGGCGTGGCTGGTGGCCGCAGCCACGCTTGCTCAGGCCCAAGAAATGCAACAAGTGAGCTTTCGCCACGAAGGGAAAACCCTCGTGGTGAAAGGCCAGGTGTTGGTGGAAGACCGCCAGGGGGGAGTGCTGCTGTTGGGCCGTGATGGACGGTTGTGGACCATCTCAGCTCCCGCAATCCTTCGCCGCCAACCCACCGGAGAGCCTTTTGCCCCTTTTTCGCCTCAAGAGCTAGGCAAGCGACTCCTTGCCGAGTTGGGCCCGGATTTTGAACTTCACATCACCCGGCACTATGTCATCTGCTACAACACGGGCCGAGGGTATGCTCATTGGGTCGGGGCATTGTTTGAGCGGCTTTATTTGGCCTTTCGTACCTTTTGGAAGCGCAAGGGCCTGCGGCTTCAAGAGCCCCAGTTTCCCCTGGTGGCCGTGGTGTTTGCCGACAAGAGTTCTTTTCGTCGCCATGCTCGTCCAGCTTTGGGCGATGCGGTGGAGAATGTGCTGGGCTACTACAACCAGCGGAGCAACCGCATGGTGATGTATGACCTTACGGGCGCAGGTCCACAGCAGAGACGCTTTTTGACCCAAAGCCAGATTCGCGCCTTGCTTTCCCGACCTGGGGCTGAGCGTACCGTGGCCACCATCATTCATGAGGCCACCCACCAGATCGCTTTCAACACCGGATTGCAGCGGCGGTTTGCGGACATTCCGGTTTGGGTCAGTGAGGGGCTGGCGATGTTTTTTGAAGTGCCTGATCTGAAAAGCAAGCGTGGCTGGCGAGGACTGGGCAAGGTGAATCGCGTGCGCCTACGAGGGTTTCTGGCCTACTTGCCCCATCGCCCCCAGGACTCCCTGCTCCAGTTGCTCAAAAGCGACCAGCGGTTCCGCGATCCGCAGCAAGTGCACCACGCTTATGATGAAGCCTGGGCATGGTACTACTTTCTGATGCGCACCCGACCCAAACAACTAGTCCAATACCACAAACTCCTGGCCCAAAAACCGGTGCTCCAGTGGGACACCCCCCAACAGCGCTTGGAGGACTTTACCAGCGTGTTTGGTCCCTTGCCCCCTCTGGAAAAAGAGTTTTTCCGTTTCCTAAAATCGCAACGCTGAGCTTCCCCGAGGAAGGGTTTGCCGCTTTGTCCCAGGGAAGCCGGTGGAGTGCCTCTTTTTGTCCTGGTTCCTGGCAGGAGAAGAAGCAGATGAGCGAGTATCGGGTGGAACAGGACTCCATGGGCCCGGTGCGCGTGCCGGCCCAGGCTTACTACGGAGCCCAAACCCAACGGGCGGTGGAGAACTTTCCGGTCTCAGGGTATCGGCTTCCTGCGGAGTTGATACATGCCATCGGGCTGGTCAAGTACGCTTGTGCGGTGGTGAATCGGGATTTAGGGCGTCTGGGGGGCCACAAGAAGCGTCCCCTGGAGCCCCGACACATCGAAGCCCTGCTGCAAGCCTGCCAGGAGGTAGCTCAAGGGCGTTGGGACGATCAGTTCCCGGTGGATGTGTTCCAGACCGGCTCGGGCACCTCCAGCAACATGAACGCCAACGAGGTGATCGCCAATCGGGCCATGGAGCTGGCTGGCGAGGATCGCTTTCAGGGACAAAAGACCATCCATCCCAACGATCATGTCAACCTGGGCCAAAGCACCAATGACACTTTTCCCACGGCCATTCATGTGGCGGTAGCTCAGGCGATTCAAAAGCGTTTGATCCCTCAGTTGGAGCGTTGGCATCAAGCGTTGGAGGAGAAGGCGCGAGCCTGGGATCGGATCGTCAAGATTGGTCGCACCCATCTGGCCGATGCCACCCCGCTGCGGTTGGGTCAGGAGTTCAGTGGGTTTGCCCGCCAGGCTCAACTGGCTTGCCAGCGTGCCCAACGGGCATTGGAAGCCGTGTTGGAGCTTCCCGTGGGCGGAACCGCCGTGGGCACCGGGATCAACACCCATCCGGAGTTTGGCCGTCGCGTGGCCCAACAACTGGCCCAACTCACCGGCCTCCCCTTCCAGGAAGCCCAAAACCACTTTGAAGCCAACGCCCAACGCGATGCGTTGGTGGAGTGCCACGGGCAGTTGCGCACGGTGGCCGTGAGCCTGTTTAATGTGGCCAACAACATCCGTTGGCTGTCTTGTGGTCCTCGATGCGGGTTTTATGAAGTCCGCCTGCCGGAGCTTCAGCCGGGAAGCTCCATCATGCCAGGCAAGGTCAATCCGGTGATCTGTGAAAGCGTGATGCAAGTGGCCGCCCGCGTGCTGGGCAATGACCACACGGTGGCCTTTTCTGGCGCCACCGGCGGACAGTTCCAGTTGAATATCATGATGCCCGTGATGGCTTTTGCCACTTTGGAAAGCGTGCGTCTGCTGGCTCAGGCCACGGCCATTCTGGTGGACAAGTGCATCGTGGGCATGGAAGCCAATGCCGAGGTGTGCGAAAGTTTTGTGGAAAAGAGCCTGGCGATGGTCACCGCGCTGGCTCCGCTGATCGGTTACGATCAGGCTGCGGCCTTGGCCAAAGAGGCGTTCCAAACGGGCAAGACCATCCGTCAGCTTTGCCAGGAAAAGCAACTGCTGCCCCAGGACCAGTTGGAAAAAGCCCTGGACCCCTGGCGCATGACTGAACCTCAGCCCGACTAAAACTTTCCCCGACTTCCAGCACAAGGAGTTTTGGCCATGTTGACTCGTCGCACCTGGGTGGTGTGGGCAGTGTTGGTGTTGATGGCGTGGGGGTGTGGGGAAGTAGAAAGGGCTTTTTCCCAAGAGTCTTCTTCCTCCGGAGAGAGTGCTTCTGCGGGTACGGCGTGGGACCACTTTTTGCAAGCCTACCGGCTAACTCGTCAGGGGGAGCTTACCCTGGAGCGGCTGGATCGGATCATACAGCTTTGCCGTCGGGGTTTGCAGCTTCCCGGTACCGCGGAACAGAAGCGTTATGGGCGGCGTTTGCTGGCCTGGGCCTACAATCGCCGAGGGCAATGGTATGCCCAAGCCCAGCCCCCTCAGGAAGACAAAGCCCTGGCCGATTTTGAGCAAGCCGTGCAACTAGACCCCACCCGGTGGAAGTACTTCCACAACCGCGGCGTCAGCTTCGCCAAGCGCGGCCAGTGGAACAAGGCATTGGCCGACTTTGACCAAGTGTTGCGACTCCATCCGCCTCGGGAAGCTCGGGCCAAGTGCCACTTCAACCGAGGGGAAGTGTTCTTTGCCCTGGGACGCTACGAGCAGGCCGTGCAGGAGTACACCCAAGCCCTGCGCCTCCAACCCCCCAGGGCCCAAGTGCTCAACGCTCGTGGAGCAGCCTGGGTCCTGCTGGGCCAGGCCGAAAGGGCGCTTCAGGACCTGGAACAAGCCATCGCCTTGGAGCCCAACTTGTATGATGCTCGTGTCAACCGGGGGAACGCCTTGGCGGAATTGGGCCGCTACGGAGAGGCTGTGCGGGAGTTTCGTGTGGCTTTGAAGTTGGAGCCGGATCGGGCTGCTGCGTATGCCTCGCTGGCCTGGCTGCTGGCTACCTGTCAACAGCCTCAATGGCGCGATCCCAAGCAAGCGCTGGCTTATGCCCAAAGAGCCGTCAAGCTCGGAGGGGAGGAGCCTCAGTTTTTGACCGTGTTGGCGGCGGCTTGGGCCCGAAGTGGCAAGCCCCAGCAAGCAGCCCAACTGCAACGCCAAGCCCTCCTACTGGCCCAAAAACGCAAACTTCCCCAGTCCGTCTTGAATCGCTATCGCCGCTACCTTCAGGCTTACCAGTCCGGTCAGCCCTGGCCTCCTCAGGAAAACGCCGACGGAAAATCCTCGGCAGGTTCTGCGGAAAGTTCCAAGGAGCGTTAACCCCCAAGGTCCCTTTTTCCCATGCCCTTTTGCTTCATGAGCAGCCAGGAAAGCTCTGCGGTGGCGTTTTTTCGAGGTCGGTGGATTCCCGCCTCGGAGCTTCGCTTGGGCTACTGGGACACGGGAGTGGTGCTGGGCGCCGCTGTGGCAGAGCAACTGCGTACCTTCGGCCACCGGTTGCTTCAGGTCCAGGAACACCTGCAGCGATTGCAGCGATCGTTGACCCACTTGGGCCAGGAGGATTCGGTGGGTGACCAGTGTCCCTTGGTTCTCCGGCGCCTGGTGGAACACAACTTGCAGGGACTTTCGGCTTGGGAGGACCTGGGAGTGGTGGTGTTTATCACCCCAGGGCCTTACCCGACTTTTGCCGCCCAGGGGGAGCCGTGGATGGAGAGCGGGCCTACCGTGGCGGCTCATACTTATCGGCTTCCGCTACATCGTTGGGCCAGGGGATTTTTCCAAGGGGTGGAGCTTGTGGTGGCCCCTTGGCGGCAAGTGCCTCCGCAGTGCTGGCCCCCGGAGATCAAAGCCCGAAGTCGACTTCATTTTTTTCTTGCCCAAAGCTGGGCCCGACAAAAACAAGGCCAAGTGTGGCCCCTGCTGCTTACCCTCTCGGGCCATGTGGCCGAGTGTCCCACGGCCAATGTCGTAGTGGTTCAGCAGGATCGGCTGCTTACGCCGCCGCGCAGTTGGGTTTTGCCAGGCATTTCGTTGGCCACCGTGGAACGCTTGGCTCCTGAGGCGGGTCTTCGCTTGGAAGAGGCTCCCCTGCGGCCCGAAAACCTGCACCAAGCTCAAGAAATCCTGCTGACCAGCACGCCGTTTTGCCTGATGCCGGTAGTGCGTTTTGAAGGAAAAGCGGTGGGCTCGGGGCGGCCTGGGCCGGTGTTTGAAAAGCTGGTGGAACTGTGGAGCCAGCAGGTAGGTTGGGATCTCAAAGAGCAAATGCGACGGGCATTACAGCAAGTGGAAAAGGCCAGCGGCTGAAACGCCCACTTCCCCAACTCGCCGGGAGTTGGTTTATGGATGCCTCGGGAGGACTTATGTTTGTGAGAAGGCTTTGCTCAAGAAAACCCGATCCTCAGAAACGCCTCCTGTGCTGAAAGCCACGCTGCGGTGGACTCATCTCCTGTGTCGGAATTGACGGATCGCTCCACACCGGCCGAAGTGCAGTTGCTGGTGGATTCGCCGGATGTGCTGCGCCCGTTGCTGCGCCTGGCCATGCCGGTGCTGGTGGAGCAGTTGCTCAATTTTCTGGTGGTCATTTCCGACACAGCGCTGGCCGGGCGCTTTCTGGCCCAAGAGCATGTAGCCGCCATGACCATGATCGCCTATGTCATGTGGCTCATTCCGGTGCTGTTTGCCACCGTGGGCATTGGGGCCACGGCGTTGATTGCTCGGTTTTACGGGGCTCGGGATTTTTTGATGGCCCAGCGCGTGGCCAACCAGGCCATGCTGTTGGGGATGGGCTTTTGTGTGGGCATTTTTACCGTCTTGTGGCTGTGGACCGAGGAACTGCTGGTGCTGTTGCGGCTGGACCTTTCCACCGTGCCGCTGGTGGTGCGCTACTTGGAGTTCATCTTGCCGATCCTGCCGGCGGTGATGCTTTTGCAGGTGGGTCCGGCTTGTTTGCGAGGGGCCGGGGATACGCTCTCGGGCATGGTGGCCATGGCCGTGGTGAATGTGGTCAACATTGTGGCCAGTTGGGGGTTGGTGTTGGGATGGTTTGGACCTTCCTGGGGTTGGGACGGATTGGCCTTGGGCACCGCTTTAGGACACCTGGTCGGAGCCGCCATCATCTTGATCCTGCTGGTGCGAGGCCGGATGGGACTCTATCTGCGGTGGAACCAGATGAAGCCCGATGCCCATCTCATCCGTCGCCTGCTGCATGTGGGCGTGCCTGGAGGGATGGACATGCTGGCCATCGTGCTGTGCCACTTGTGGTACTTGGCTATCATTAACTCCCTGGGAGCGGTGGTCACGGCGGCTCATGGTGTGGCGGTGCGGATTGAGAGTCTTTCTTATTTGCCAGGATCGGCGTTTCAGGTGGCCGCAGGCACGCTGGCCGGGCAGTATTTGGGAGCCGGTCGGCCCGATCGGGCCCAACGAAGTGCCCTGGTGGCCTGTGCCGTGGGCGGGGGCGTGATGACCGCCGCCGGGGTGATTTTTTTCCTGTTCGCCGAGCCGCTGGTGCGTCTGCTGGTCAGCGCCGAAAAAGTGGCCGAAATCCAAACCGCCTATCCGCTGCTGAAAATCGTGGCTTTCGGCACCGCACCCCTGGCAGTGACGATGATTCTCTCGGGAGCGTTGCGCGGGGCCGGAGACACCCGTTGGCCGTTTGCCATCGGGATGATCGGCATGATCGGGGTGCGCATTCCCCTGGCTCACTTGGCCGTGTTTCACTACGGGTGGGGCGTGCAAGGGGCATGGTGGGCGATGGTGGTGGATCTTTGGGTCAGGTGTGCGTTGGTCAGCGCTCGGTTCTGGCAAGGAGGTTGGAAGCGAATCAAAATCTAACCTCTAGCGCAAAAAGCCCACAAAGAAGCTAAACACCCGAGTGTCGTCCGTGGGAGCTTTGGCCACCGGCCAGGCAAAGTCCAACGCGATTGGGGCTCCCACCCCCGGCATGGCAATTCGCAATCCCACTCCAGGAGCCACGCGGAAATAGTCCGGGTCAATGCTCACGCTCTCCTCCACCGTGCCGAAGTCCACAAACAGCACCAGGCGCAGGGTGTCGTCGGCGGTGATGGGAAACAGGTACTCCACCGAGCCAAGCAGCAGGAAATCCCCACCCACCGTGGTGCCCAACTCCACTGGCGAAGCCCCGCGGAAGTCAAACCCACGCAGCGTGTTGTATCCCCCAGCAAAGAAGTGCTCAAACACCGGGGTGTTGGTTCCTGTGATACCCACTCGGGCTCGCACGCCCAACACATGACGGCCCGACATGTCGGCCCGTTGATAAAGCAAAAAGTACTTCCGCAAATCCGCCGTAAAGCGTGGGTAGTCAAACTGCCCAAACCCCTGCGTGTAGCCCAACTGGAACAGATGGCCTTCGGTGGGCAGGAAAGCGTTGTCTCGGGTGTCATAGACCAGGCCCACTTCCAGATTGTAAAGCTCGTTGTCCCCGAGCACGGCCGCTACTTGGGCAGGGGTGGGAGTTCGGGCCCGAAACAGTTTTACTTCTTCCCCGCGGAACCCAGCCGAAATGGACACATCGGGCCGGATCTGATAACCCAGGGTGAGCGTGCCTCCCAGACGCTGTTCGTCCCAGTCCTCAAATCGCCGACTGTAAAGATAGCCCGCCACGGAAAAGCTCACCGGCGTGTCCCACAAGTACGGCTCGGCGAACCGGACCATGTAGCGTTGCAGGATGCTGCCGGGCACGGCTTCAATGCGGAATCGCTGTCCGGCCCCACGCCAAGCAGTGCCGTCGATGATGTCCTGCCAGGATCGGGGCCAACGGGTAATGTCGAAGTTTTGTTCGTCCAGGATAATCTGGCCCACCACCCCAGCGTTGGAGTTCACGCCCACGCCCACGCTGAAGCGACCAGTTCGGGCCTCGTGGACTTGAGGGATGAGAATCACCCGAGGCTCATCTTCCCCAGCGGGCAACTCCGGCTGGATGTCCTCTTGACCTGGAGGTGTGCCCACCGGAGGCAAAAATAACCCTCTTGAAGCCGGCACGGCAGAAGGGCCTGCCGTGGGCGGCCCAAACACCGGACCTGGGTTGCCAGAACCAAGTGCGGGGGCCGCATTGCTCGGAGTGGCAGAAGACATTTGGGGAACCGCCGTGGGAGGGTTCGCTGGCCCGGAGGCTGCAAAGCCCGGTGCAGGAGAACCTGATCCCGAAAGAGTCGCCCGACTAGCTCCAGGGGACGACGGCCAAGTGTTCCACCCTCCCGGTGGCGTGGGCAAAGCATTGCCCCGACCACCAAAAGGATTTTGCGGCACTTGGGCCAGTTGGGTTCCCGGCGAAGGGGGGCTTGGGATGCTGGAAGCAGCGGCACTTCCTGAAGACCTTTTCCCTGGCCGCCATTGGGGTTGGGCCTGGGGAACCGGGGAAGGGTTCGCACCAAGCGGTGGGGAAGGATCGTTGCGGCCGGGTCGCCATTGAGGGGGACGGACCGGAGAAGAAGCACTTCCCCCATCGGGACTTTGCCCCCGAAGGCGGTCCCCTTTTTCGGCCACCGCTTCGTTTTCTTCTTTCATGGGCCGAATGAGAATCCGCGGCACCCGCCCCTGAACTGGATCGTTCTCAAACAGCAGTGATGCCCGAAGCCGGCGCTCGCTGGCCCGAATCTTGCGGATGTCCACCACATCTCCCGGACGAAGCGAAAGACGGTTCAGCACCGTGCGCATGTGGGTGTGGGGAGAGTCGCCTTTGATCTGCACTTCTATGCGGCCGACCCGATAGCGCTGGCCTTCCTTGATGGCATAAACCAGGTCCAGCTCGGGCCGGTCTTCCACAAAGCGTGGCTCAGCCTGAATGTCGGCGAAGATGTATCCGTGGGCACCGTACACTTCTTGCAGCTTTTTGATGTCCAGGTCCATTTTGTTTTTGTCAAACGGTTCCCCTTGGCGCAGCTTGAGTTCTTGAAGCAGGTCCTCGCTGCGGAAGATGCGGTTGCCCACGAACAACACCTGGCGGATGCGGTATCGGGGACCTTCGTTGATGAAAAAGTGCACCGTGACCCAGCTTCCATCAGAGCTGAACTCCAGCTCGCGGCTGACCCGGGCCCGAAAAAAGCCCAGCCGCCGGTAGTAGTCAATCAGTGTGTCCACATCCTGCTCTACCTTTTGAGGATCAAAATATCCGCCGAAGACCCAAAGCAGAGGAGGTTTGGTCTGGATTTGGGTTTTGAGCCGAGCGGAACTGGCCACGGTGTTTCCGTGGAACTTGACCGCCCAGACGCGTTGCACCGGGCCTTCGTGAATCAAAAACACTGCCCCTTGATCCCCTAGTTTGTTTCCCTCCAGCACCGTTACGCGCACTTGTTGGAACCCTTTGCGGCGGTAGTATTCTTCGATTTTCCTTCGGGCTTCCTCTACGGAGTAAGGGTCCAGGGGGTCCTGGGGTTTCAGGCCGGTTTGCTCCTCCAGCACGCGGCGGGAGACTTTGCGGTTGCCGTAGTACTTGACATACTTGATGCGAGGGCGTTCCACCACTTTGAAGATCACCACCACGCCTTGGGGAAGCAACCGGGTTTCGCTCTCCACGGTGATGAACCATCGGGTGCGGTTCAGGCGGCGGATGTCCTCTTGGAGTTGAGCCGGGTCAAAGGGGCGACCAGCTCGGGTGTGGATGTGCGAGGCAATCTTCTCCACCGGAATGTCCCGGTTCCCCGCCACCCGAACATCCACCACCATGCGCCCTAGAAGTTGGGCTCCAGCCATTGGACGGGCGGCTCCGACCACCTGGGGAGACTCTTGGCTCCAGAGTGGGGTTGCCAGCACACACCACCCCACCAAGCTCCACGCCCACCCAAGTTGCCCACTGCTTGGTCGCACCGTTGGACGCTCTCCCACGGAGTCTTTGGTCAAGGTTGCCCCGGCCAAGAGTCCAATGGACCCCTGGCTTGAGCTTCAGGGGCACAAGGCCCCTTTTCCCAAGGGCTTGTTGCAGAGCCCGTTGGGCACGGGGCCCCCTGGCATACTCAAACCCCCCGGCGGACTCAAGGCGACTTTGACCCAAGCGGAACTTACCGCCAGCACTGCTGTCAGCCCGAAAACCCCCGAATGGGAAAAGAACCTGCCCTAGCAGCGCTAGCCTCGCAAGCTCTGCGCACAAAAACCGCCGACTCGGCGTCGGCGGCCCGGAAACTGCCTCCCTTTAGCCGGCGTATTCCCGGTCGGTCAGGATGCCAGGCATGGGCACCGGATAGCGGCCGTTTTCGTCCGCCTGGACCGGAGCCGGAGATTCGTAAGTGAGCTTGTCCACATCCGGGGCAAACTCGTGCGGGTGGTTGAGCATCTGCTCCAAGGTGACCTTTTGGCCGGTGTGGGCAGCCAAACGGCCCATGCTCGTCACCACGCTGGCCATCGCCCCACGACGCACCTCGTTGTAAGGCCGATCCTCCCGAATGGCCTGAAGCAAGTCGTTCCACTCTTCCCGATAGGGATTCGGCTCCGGTTGCGGATAGGCCCACACCAGGTCTTCTTTGGCTAGTCGTTGGGACTTGTAGATTCGGCATCGGGCAGGGGTGTGAGCCGCCGTGGAGATGACCGCCAGACCCTTGGTGCCTTGGGCGTAGCTGGCAAACTCGTTCCAGCACCCGCCCATGCACCGACCGGCCAAAAACAGCTTCGTCCCGTCGCGGAAGGTGTATTCAATCTCATAGGTGTCAAAGTTCTGATCCACATAGTCGCCTCGGTAGTGGCGTCCGCCGAGGGCTTTGGCCTCCACGGGCCAGTCGTCTTTCATCCAGCAGCATTCGTCCAGGTTGTGGATCAGAAAATCACTCACAGCTCCTCCACTGGCCCAAAGGAATGCGTGGAAGTTTTTGATCTGATAGAGCAGTTCGGAAATGCCTGGGGGCTTGCGTTTGACGAAGGCCGACCCGGTGGGCCCAACCACCCGATAGGCCCTCAAAAGCACAATCTCCCCAATCGCTCCGTCCTTGATCCGCTTGTACAACTCCTGGCGAGCCCGACAGTGACGACACATCAACCCCACAGCCACCTTCAGGTTCTTCTGGTCGGCCTGGTCGGCCAAGGCCAGGATTTTTTTGGTGGTGGTACCATCTACCGTCACCGGCTTTTCCATGAACACATTCAGCCCCTTTTGGATGGCATAAGTAAAATGCACCCAACGGAAAGCCGGTGGCGTGGTCAAGATGACCACATCCCCTGGACGCAAGCAGTCCATGGCTTTGCGATAGGCGTCAAAGCCCAAAAACTGCCGCTCCTTGGGCACATCCACTTTGTCTCCAAATTGGGTGGAGAGCCGCTTGTAGCTGCTGTTGAGCTTGTAGTCAAAGATGTCGGCCATGGCCACCAGCCGGGTAGGTCCATATCGGGAAACCAGAGCGTCGGCAGCCGCTCCGGTGCCTCGGCCTCCAGCCCCCACCAACGCCAGCCGAATCGTGTTGTCCTCCGCAGCATGCACATGCGGCACTTTCAACGCAGCCAAAGTAGAAACCGCCGCTGCCGCACCTGTGGCCTTGAGCATCTGTCGGCGAGAAACCCGGGAGGGAGATTGTGGTTGGTTCACTTTTGAGGCTCCTTTGTTGGAGGGACCAAACAAGGGCAGGACATTTGCAACAGATCTCTTTCCAATTTAACCCACCAAGCCCAAAAAACCAAATCAGCTTGCGGCCTGCGACCGATGACTTGCGACTGGCGGCGGGAGCTTCCGCTCCGGAACAAATACTATTCTTGCAATCGACGAGCCGCCGACTTCAGTCGGCGGAGGAACACGGCGAACCAGCGTGTTATCTGGCTCTCCCCGGACTGAAGCCGATGCCCGGGGCTTGCAGATTTTCGGCGTGCGACCTGCGACTTTGCGGCTGGCGGCGCGTGGAAGATAGCGTGAACTCTTTTTCCAACGCTTGAGAGCAAGTGAAGGCGTGTTCTCTCAACTCCCCTCCCGCAGCTAAAGCGGCAGGCTCGCCCAAGACCCACGACCCAAGCCCCTAGCTTTTCTCCTCCTGGGTGGGCATGCGCTCAATCACATGGTCGATCAGTCCGTATTCTTGGGCTTCTTCGGCCGACATGAATTTGTCCCGATCCGTGTCTTTTTCAATCTTCTCCAGCGGATGGCCGGTGTGTTTGATCAGGATCTGGTTGATCCGCTCTTTGATGCGTTTGAGCTCTTTGACATGGATTTCAATCTCCTCGGCGGTGCCCTCCAGTCCGGCCAGGGGCTGATGGATCATGATCCGCGCATTGGGCAAGGCGTAGCGTTTGCCTTTGGTCCCGGCGGTCAGCAAAACCGCGCCCATGGAAGCACACTGCCCGATGCAATAAGTGGCCACATCGCACGAAATAAACTGCATGGTGTCATAAATAGCCAGTCCCGAGGTGACATTGCCCCCGGGAGAATTGAGATACAGGTGAATATCGGCCTTGGGATCTTCGGCTTGCAGGTAGAGGAGTTGGGCCACGACCAGATTGGCCACTTCGTCCGTGATCGGAGAGCCAAGGAACACGATCCGGTCGGTCAGCAGGCGGCTGAAGATGTCCATGGCCCGCTCTTCCCGACCGCTGCGCTCAATCACATAAGGCACCAACGGCATGGCAACCTCCTGGATTTTCCTCGGGTTGGGGGAAGGTGGTTCCTGGGGGGTTAGTCCTCGTCTTCATCTTCCTCGGGAGTGGACTGCTTGCGGAGCACTTCGTCCACCACGCCATAGGCTTGGGCTTCTTCGGCGTCCATGTAGAAGTCCCGATCGGTATCTTTGGCGATTTTTTCCACCGGCTGTCCGGTGTGGTGGGCCAGGATGCGGTTGATGCGATCGCGTTCACGGAGGATTTCCTGGGCTTGGATTTCAATGTCGGAAACCTGGCCTCCGACGCGGGCATAAGGCTGGTGGATCATCACTTTGGAATGGGGCAGAGCGTAGCGCTTCCCCTTGGCCCCTCCGGCCAGCAACACCGCCGCTCCACTGGCCGCCAAGCCCACGCAATAGGTGGCCACCGGACAAGAGAGCATTTGCATTGTGTCATAGATGGCCAGCGTGGCTGTGACGCTTCCGCCTGGGGAGTTGATGTAAAAGTGGATGTCCTTGCGGCGGTTCTCGCTTTGCAGATAAAGCAGCTTCATGATCACTTCGTTGGCATTGCCGTCCCAAATCTCGCCCTGGAGAAAAATAATGCGGTTTTCCAGCAACAGGTCGCCCAGGGTGAGCTGACGATGGCGCTGGTAGTCGCGGTAAGTGAACTGTCCCAGCGGAACCGGCACTCCAGAAACAAACAGCTCCGACATGGCAGCCTCCGTGATCCGACGGTCAAGGGAACGACGAGCCGTGCACCGACCCGCCGTGGCACAAGCTCTGGCCCGATCGGATGACTCCTCCTGCAAGCCCGCCCTGCTGGGAGGAGCCATCGGCAAGTCCAGGTGGAGTTTACAACGCCCCCGGCCCACATGACAACCGCCGTTGCGTGCTTGAAGGTTTGCAAGAAAGATAATCCACCTTGACTTGGCCGCTTCAGTTCCAGTACCAGTGCCCGGAGCAGGTGGGGTTCTAGGAGGGTGGGATTTGCCAGTGGTGGTAGCCATTAGGCCGATGAACGGGCACTGGGCAAGGGCGCAGGGAGCGAGCTGTTGGGGGGTAGGGCTTGGAGTGTGGCTTCTTTTGGGAGCCGGATGCCACGCCCTCCGCTGGAGCGATCCGCTGGCTCCGGTGCATCCTTCCGGGGGGCAACTGGTGCTGCATGGCTCGGTGCCACGGACGCACCAACCCCTGGTGGAGGAACTGGTCGCCTTGCGACAGGAAGTGCTGGAAGCATTGGGAGTCCCCGGTTCCCAACGGCCCATCCACATCTACCTGTTCCCCTCCCAGGCCCAATTGGACGCTTTTCGCCAGTCCCGGTTTCCCCACTTCCCCGCCCGAAGGGCTTTCTTTGTCCAAAGCGACGAGGACCTTCGGGTCTATGCGGCCTGGGGGCCTCGGGTGGCTGAAGATTTGCGGCACGAGGTAGTGCATGGCTACTTGCACTCGGTGTTGCCTCAAATCCCTCTGTGGTTGGACGAAGGTTTGGCCGAGTATTTTGAAACCCCTCGTCCGGCCCGGGGTTTGCACTTGGCCCACGCCCACTTGCTAGCTGAGCATCTGGCCCTGGGATGGAAGCCCAATCTGACCCGATTGGAACAACTCTCCTCAGCTGCCCAAATGAACCAACGCGACTACGCCGAGAGTTGGGCATGGGTGCACTTTTTGCTGCACAGCACTCCCCAGCGGCGACAGATGTTTCAAAGCTACATGAACCGCTTGGCCTCAGGCCAGCAGAGTCTGCCTCTGTCCCGAGTCTGGAAAGCGACCGAACCGGATCTGAACACAGCCCAGGCTCTTCAACAGCACCTCATTGCCCTGCTGGCCCAGTTGCGGCGCAGCCGGTCTGGGGCCTCTAGCTGGCCGGGGATAAATCCGGTCCAATAGCCATCCACAACAGGCACTTTTCGGACGAGGGTCGGCAGTGTACTGGTTGCGCTGTTCGTTGGTTCAAGTGGCGGAACATTTGGCTTTGGAAGAAGCCCTGTGGCAGTGGGCTTCCCAAGGGGCGTTAGATCAAGGAGTGTTGTGGGTCTGGGAACCCTCACAAGAAGCGGTGGTCGTAGGACGCAGTTGCCAAGTGCAACGAGAAGTCCACTTGCAAAGTTGCCAGCAGCAAGCCGTGCCGGTGTTGCGACGCTGCACGGGGGGAGGGGCCGTGGTGCTGGGTCCCGGCTGCCTGGTCTATTGCCTGGTTGTGCCCTGGGGCGAGGGTGTTGGGCCAAGGGGAGTGCATGCCCAAGTGCTCGCTCCCTTGGCCGAGCAACTGCGAAAACACTTCCCCCAGGTACGCCAAGCGGGCATCAGTGACCTGACCTACCAGGACCGAAAGTTCTCCGGCAACAGTGTTCGCCTAGGCCGAAGGTGGTGCTGGTATCACGGCACGCTGCTGTATCGGTTTCCGATCCATCGGGTAGGAGAGTTGTTGCCGCATCCGCCGCGCGAGCCTCATTATCGCCAAGGCCGCAACCATGAAGCGTTCCTGACCAACTTGCCCGCCTCTCGCCCCCAATTGGAACAAATCCTTCGCCGAGCCTGGGGAGAGTGCCAAGAGCTGCGTCAGTGGCCGGTGCGATTGATGACCCAACTTTATCTCCGGCGATACGCCAACCCTCAATGGCACTTCCAGCGTTAGAAACCTGGGTGGGCAGACTACAAGGCGGAAAAACCCAAGCTGTTGTTATCAAGCCCGTTTTCAGCCTTTACAATGACACCAGTGGCATTGGGCAGGGAGTGTTCCTGGAATGAGGGACAAACGATGCGTGGGTGGCGCTGGGGGATTGTGGCCTGGGTGTTGCTCAGAGGGCTAGTTGTGGCGGCACCTCCGGAAGCGGACCCCTCCCCTCCCCCGCCTTCCGATGAACAAATCCAGCGATTGGTGCAGCAGCTTGGGGCCGATGACTACTTCGTGCGCCAGGATGCCCAAGAGCGGTTGTTGGAGTTGGGGGCAGCGGCTTTTGATCATTTGATTCGGGCGGCTGAAGGTTCGGACCTGGAGATTGCCGCAAGGGCCCGATTCCTGCTGCGAAAAATCCCCATCCCCTGGCAAAAGCCCAACGAACCAGAACCGGTTGCCTCCTGGATGGAGCAATATGCGGGTGCACTTCCCCAACGACGCATTGAAATCATTCGCCACCTGGGCACGGTGCATGAGGGGCAAGGGTTGGCGGCGTTGTGTCGGGTGGTGCGTTATGAAGCCGATTCGGCCTTGGCGCGACTTGCCGCCGTGCAAGTGCTCCGCTATCCCCGGCCTAGTGCCAAGTATCAACGCCTGTTTGTTCAAGCCGTGGATGAGCTGGAGGGTTCGCAGCGCGTGGCTTCCTCTTGGCTCCGCCTGGCTTTGCACAGTGAACAGCAACAGCATTGGGATCCGAAGGCCTGGACCCAAGTGGTTCAAGAACACGCCCAACGCATCGGCCACCAACAGCATCCGCTTTTGGTGGAGGTGGGCCAGGAGTTGCTGGAGTACTGTTGGGCAGTTGCCCCCCTGGCCCGAGAAGAACGGTTTGCCGCAGTGGCCCAGCAGGCTTGCGAGGCGATGGTGAATTGCCCATTGTCTCGGACCCAACGCCGTCGCTTGGCCTGGTGGTTGCTCCAACACCGTAAAAGCCACCTCTTGGAAGAGCTTTGCCAACTGGCCCAGCGCTCCAACAAAGACGATCCAGTGTTGCAGTTCCTCTTGGCCGAAGATTACCGGCTCCGAGGCAAGTCCCAGCAAGCCCAAGCCCTGGCTCAAAAAGCACTTGCTCAGGTGGGAGTGGGCGAGATTGAACGCATCGGGCTAGCAGACGATCTGCTCTCTCTGGAACTGGAACACTGGGCAACGGGGATCTATCGGGAGCTGCTGGAACGAAGCCAGCAGCCGCGGGTGCCTTTGTTTGCCGCGGTTCGTTTAGGGCACATGCTGCTGGATCAACAGCGCTTTGCCGAAGCCGCTGAAGCCTTCCAGAGAGCCATCTCCATTACCCAGGAAAACCTTCGCAATGGCCGTCCGCGGCTCAATGGCCCCTTTACCTTGAGCGAGTTGCAAGCCTATGCCCTTTATTGCCAAGCTCTGGATCGGAAACAGAAGACCGGTCAAGCAGATGTGGAAATGCTGTTTCGTGCAGCGGCCACTTACAATTTGCATCTGGATGCCTTGATAGAGCTGTATCGGGCCACGGCTCCCGACTCTCCCCAACGGCGGCGTTGCGTGCAGATGATCCGAGCCACTGCCGCCCAGATTGAACACACCATCCGTTCTGCGCAACGCCTGCCCTTGGTCGCCCGATCGGCCAGTTCCTACAACCGCTGGGCTTGGCTGATTGCCAACACCGATGGCGATTTCCAACTGGCCAAGCGCCGCAGTCAGATTTCGTTGCAGATTGCCCCAGGCCAGGGGGCGTATTTGGACACCCTGGGCCGCTGCTACTATGCTCTGGGCCAGTACGATGATGCAGTGGTCATGCAGCTTTTGGCTGTGCGGAGCGACTCGTGGTTCAAGCACCAGATGCGCCGTCAGCTCCGGTTGTTCCAGAAAGCTCTGGTCCAGTCCTCAAATGCTTCCCAACCTCAAAACGCTTCCCCATAACGCCGCCTAGAAATTCCCTGTGCGGAACAGGCCAAGTGGCCAAAGCAGGCCAGAGCGGAAGTCGTTTTCCCAGCCTCCTGTGAGAAGGACCTAAGGATGAGCAGCTTGTGGTTGGTCGGTTGGAGTTTGTTGGCGATGGTTCTGGGGCCCCAGCCAGGAGCCCAAGTGGCCCAAAGCATCCCTTCGGATCAAGCCCCTGATGGTCACTTGCACTTCTGGCTTTACCTGCCGCCGGACTACCAAAAACAGCCTGGCAAGTCGTGGCCTTTGCTTTTGTTCTTGCATGGGGCCGGGGAGCGAGGCTCGCAACTTCAGCAGGTCAAACGCCACGGTCCACCTAAGCTGATTGACCAAGGGCGCTCGTTCCCCTTGGTGGTTGTTTCGCCTCAGTGTCCCCGAGGAAAAGACTGGCGACAATTGGCCCCTTCGTTGTTAAAACTTCTGGATCATCTAGAAAAACACTACCGGATTGACCCCACCCGGGTGTACATCACGGGACTGAGCATGGGGGGATACGGCACTTGGCACCTGGTAGCTCTAGCACCGGAGAGGTTTGCGGCGGCCGTGCCGATCTGCGGAGGAGGCGATCCCCGGAAAGCCGATCGGATTAAACAAGTGCCCATTTGGGCTTTTCACGGGGCTCGGGATCGTGTGGTCCCGCTGAAACGCTCCCAGGAAATGGTCCAGGCGGTGCGCCAAGCCGGCGGAGAGGCCCGATTGACCGTCTATCCCCAAGCCGGTCACGATTCCTGGACGGCCACCTACGAGAACGAAGAAGTGTACCGCTGGCTGCTCCAGCATCGCAAAAAACGCCCCCGGACTCCCTAAGCATGCTAGCCCTCGGTCCGGAAACTCTAAAGACGCCTTTCCCTGTCGTGGCTTTTGAGGACTTCGGTTTTTTTCTCCGGCGATGGCCTGAGATTTGCTCACAAAGGAAATGTGGCAGAACCATCCCTTTTCCTGAGGAGGAAAAAGCGTGAGCCGTTTGCAAGGCAAGGTGGTAGTGGTGACCGGAGGAGGTCGGGGGATTGGCCGAGCGGTAGCTTTAGGTCTGGCCCAGCAGGGGGCCCAGGTGGCCCTCCTGGCCCGCACCGCCTCCCAACTCGAAGAAGTGGCCCAGCTCATCCGTCAGCAGGGTGGTCAGGCTCTGCCCGTGCCTTGCGACATCACCGATCCGGAAGGGGTCAGGCAAGCCTTTGATCAGATCGCCGACCACTGGGGCCGACTCGATGTGCTGATCAACAACGCCGGAGGCGTGCTGGTCCGCAAGCCGCTGTGGGAAACCGATCCCCAGTTATGGAAACTCAGTGTGGAAGTGAACCTGCTGGGCACTTACCACTGTTGTCGGTATGCGATTCCTCACATGATCCGCTCCGGTGGTGGAAAGATCATCAATGTCGGCTCCGGCGTAGGTCACGAGCCTCGCGGGGAGAACTCGGCCTATTGTTCGGCCAAGGCCGGGGTGTGGATGTTGACCCGATGCTTGGCTTTGGAACTGTGGCCCTATGGGATAGAGGTCAACGAGGTGGTGCCAGGGCCGGTTTATACGGACTTGACGGCCGAGATTTTTGATCCCAGCGGCAAAACCCCTCCGCTGGCTCCCAGCGAACGGGTAAAAACTCCTCAGGAGTGCGTGGAGTTGTTTGTGTTTTTGGCCACCCAACCCCCGGGAGGCCCGACCGGACAATGTTTCTCTTTGGCTCGGCGACCGTTGTAGTTCCTATGAAGTCGGTTTGATCCGCTTCGGCCCCAAAAAAAGAACCGGACCTGCAAGGTGCAGATCCGGCCGGTGGCTTGAAGGGAAGACTGCTTTACAGCAGCTCTTTGCGAGCGCCGACCAAGGTGCGAATGCGTTGGGCCAGCAGCGAGGCGTCAAAGGGCTTTTTGAAAGTTTCGTTGATGCAGGAGCGGTCAAAGCTGGTGGAGCTGCCGTCATCGGGCAGCAAGGCGATGAGGATCACATCTTTGAACTCGGAGTTGCGACGCAGGTTTTGGCAGATTTGCAGAGCTTCGGTGCGGCCGATAGAGAAGTCCACCACGATGCAATCCGGGTGGAAGCTTTCCACCTGGATGCCCGCCTCAAACCCACTGGCGGCCGTGGCCACTTTGAAGGACTTCTCCTCCGGCAGCTCGCGTTTCATGTTTTCAATGAGCACCTGATCTTGAGCCACGATCAGCACCTTGGCGGTGGTTTCATCCTCCAACTCGCCCAAGGGCATGCCGTGCTCTTTGAGGAACTTGATCAGGTACTCGCGAGGGATGCGTCGGTCTTGGGAACCGGGGATGCGATACCCCTTGAGCCGACCGGAGTCAAACCACTTGCTGACTGTACGCGGAGCGACTTTGCAGATTTTTGCAACTTGGCCAGTCGTATAAACCTTGGAACTTGGCATACCAGGCTCTCCAACTTGCTTGGCTGAACCACCACCGGACACCTGGTCCGGCCCTGTTACCGTCACCGCCCCCTGTTCCCACAGCTCCACGCTGCGGAAACACCTGGGTCTGGGGGTATCCCACCTTCGCTTCCTGGGTAGGGCCAACCATTCAGGCACTGAATGCTTGACCCATTTTTTCCAATCGTCAGCTCAACGCTTGGAAACCAGTGAAAATCCGTAAAATGGGGAATCTTCTTGCGGCTCACACACCGCGCATCAGGCACACCATTGCGTCAAGCTGACGGGGCGGCCAGTGGGATGCCCACGGGCGGAGACCCCCCTGGGCCCGATTTGGCCTGTGCTGCTTTCCCCCCTGGGTGACGCTTGGTCCAGTTGCTGGGTGCGGAAGCATGCACCCGTTGTTTATGTCGATTCTTCTGGATAGAGGACTTTAGACGATTCTCAGGTCGTAGCGATTCTGCCGATTAGTCCAAGCTCGCCAATGGCACGCTTCCCTTGTAGGGATTCGTCCTTTAAGCGGCTTGTTCTTCGGCAGAGGAAGTGCCTGGCGTGAGAATCTGCCCCTCTTCCCCCACATCCTCAAACCGCACCGCCACCCGCTTGGAAACCCCCGACTCCTCCATCGTCACCCCATAGAGCGTGTTGGCCGCAGTCATCGTCTTTTTGGAATGGGTGACCACGATGAAATGGGTCATTTGTAAAAACTCTCGCAACACCTGGACAAATCGTTCAATGTTGGCTTCATCCAGCGCGGCGTCCACTTCGTCCAACACACAGAAAGGACTTGGATGCGTGCGGAACAGGGCGAGCAATAATGCCACACAAGCCAGAGTTTTTTCCCCGCCGCTGAGCAGCGACAAACTGCGAAGCTCTTTGCCGGGAGGTTGGGCCACGATCTCCACCCCACTTTCCAGCACATCCACTCCTTCTTCCAGCACCAGATCGGCTCGCCCTCCACCAAACAGCTTCCGAAACAACTCCTGAAAGTGCCCCCGAACCGTCTCCAGCGTCTCCAAAAACAACCGACGACTCTCGGCGTTAATGCGATGAATAATCTGCTGAAGCGATCGGGCGCTTCGGGCCAGGTCCTCGTACTGGCCCGATAGCTCCTCGTACCGCCCCTGCAACTGCTTCAACTCCTCCAGGGCTTCCAGGTTCACATTGCCCAAGGACTGAATCTTGCGACGCAGTTGTTCAATTTCTTCTTCGGCTTCGCTTCGTCGGGCCAGTTGTCGTCCGCTGCTTTGGCGGTCCAGTTCTTCTAGTTGGATTCCGTATTCTTCCTGAAGGTGTTGGGCCACGGCTTGGCGTTGGGCTTGCAGTTCCCGGGCGGCCAACTGTTGGGCATGAAGTTGAGAGCGAAGTTGGGCCAGCACCTCCTGGTGTTGGTGAAGTTGCTTTTCCAGTCGGCGGCGCTGCTCCAGGGCGTCTTCCAACTGACGGTGCAGCCGGTGGATTTGATCCCCCAGGTGCTGGCGGTCCAGGGCCCGAAGGGCCAGCAGCGACTCGGCTCCCAACAGGCTCAACGCTTCGGCTTCCCGACGCTGTTGAAGCTCCTGCAACCGCTGCTGAAGCTCTCCAATTTGGGAGTGAAGCAACTCTGCTGCTCGTTGGGCGGCTTGAAGCTGTTCTTGGGCGGCCTCCAGACGCTGTTCTTGTTTGGCCAGATGGACTCGGGCTTCGGTCAAGTCGGCAGTGGCTTTTTGGATTGCTTCTTCGTGAGATCGGGCTTCCGATTCCAGTTGGTCTAGTTGCTCCTGCACTTTGGCGATTTGGGACTCGCACCGGTCAAGCTGCTGGGAAAGCTGCTGCAACTGCTGTTGGAGCTGCTCCAACTCCACGGCGGCCTGTTGGGAACTCCGGTCCAGTTGATCCTGTTGGAACTCCACCTGTTGAAGTTGATGTTGGCTGCTTTGGCATCGCTGTTCCCAGTGGGTCCGTTGTCGGCGAGCTTCGTCGGTCTGGGTTTGTTCGTGTTGGAGTTGTTGTTGGAGTTGATGGAGTTGTTGGGCCAGTTGTTGGAGATGCTGTTGCCAATGGGCGACCTGGTTTTGGTGGTGCTGGAGATTTTGTTGAGCTTCTTTCAGTTTGGCTTGGCGAATGAAGGCACTGGTGGCCGGAGAATCCGTGCCCAGCTCCACGGAGCCATCAGGCCGGATCAAGTGGCCTTGGGGGGTGAGGAACTGCAAGGGCAGATGGGGCCAGAGTCTTCGGGCCCGACGGTGCCACCGCCATGCCTCCTCCCAGGAGCGAACCACCCAAGTGTGTCCCAACAAATGGCCCGCCAGCCCCGGGAGCTCCGGTGGGTCTTCTACCAAGTGATCGGCACGAGCCACAATCCCCTCCTCGCCGGCCAGAGGCACCCGGGGAGGACTTTGGAGCCGATCGGCCCACACTATCAAAACCCGTCCCGGATGGCTTTGGGGCACTTGAGTCAGCTTTTCCACCAACTGCGGGCAATGGCGAGCCACCAGAGCGGCTGCCCAAGGGCCCAAGGCCACTTCCACCACCAAAGCCGCATCGGCCGGAACTCGCAGCATCTGACCCACGCTGCCCAGCACTTTCTTCCAGGGACTTTGACCTGCTTGGGCCTGTTGCAAAATCCAGGCGGCTGCTTGGGAAAGCTCTCCTTGTTGCTGTTGCCAGTGCTGGAGCAACTGGAGTTGTTGTTCCCAGGCGGCAGCTTGAGCTTCGGCTCGGGCCAGATGCTGACACGCTTGACGATGCTGCTGGTCAAGCCGCTGGAGGGATTGTTGGAGTGCTTCCAGCCGGAACTGGCTTTGGCCGAGAAGTTGTTCGGCTGCTTGGACTTTCTCTTGGGCATGCT
>JAJRRR010000417.1 GCA_024279285.1 Planctomycetota bacterium | reverse complement strand
TGGCCACGGAGAGCTGGGAGACAATTATCGCACATAAGTGTATCCAAATCGCCCGGTAATCCCGGTTCCAAACACTCCTGAGCCGTGCACCAGATAGGCTTTGTCAGTGATGTTTTCAATGGAGATGCTCACGCGGTGCTGGTCGTCTTCTCCGAAAGTGCGTCCCCAACGGATGTTGAGCGTTCCATAGCCTGGGGTGCCGCCGATGGGGATGCGTTCATCGGACAGGTCCCGCACAGGGTCCAAGCGATCCTGGCGACGAACCAGCCAGGTGTAGATGCTCAAATAGGCTCGTAGTTCCGGATCCCTCCAGCGCAGTCCGAGGATCCCTTGAGTGGGCGGGATGCGGCTCAGCGGAGCGCCGGTTAGTTCGTTGTCGCCATAAGTGTACCAGAAATTGCCAAAGATGCTCCACCCGTCGTAAAGCAGGTATTCCCCATCAAACTCCACACCTTGAATAAAAGAGTCCTGATTGGCTCGGCGAAACTGATTGGGTCCAGCGGAGATGGGCACGATGTTGTTGTCTAGGTCCAACCAATAGACGAAAGTTTGGGTGCGCAGCCGTGGAAAGTTGGTTTTTATGCCCACCTCGTAAAGTACCGACTGTTCTGGCACCAGTCCCAAGCTGGGCAGGTCCTGGCCTTCTTGGAGTACATTGGGATTATTGGCCGTCAGCTCATCCAGGTTGGGAGCCCGAAAACCCTCGGCCACCGTGGCCACCAGATGCACCTCATCGGTGAGCCGGTAGATCAGTCCCACCTGACCCACCCAGTCGTGGTAGCTGGGAGTGATGGGCACGGGAGTGCCAGCGATGACCGGTGTGGCAGCCAGATCAATGTTTTCATAGCGAACGCCCAAGTTGGCCCAAAGCCGATCGGTCAAATCCACTTCCCAAGACAAGAACCAACCGATGCGCTCGTAGGTAGCATCATCAGGGATGATGGGTCCAGGAGCGGTGCCTCCGAAGGCAGAGTCCACATCGTCGTGGTACCAGTCCACGCCAGTGACGAGTTTGCCCCAGATGCCCAAATCTTTCGCTCCCACCATTTGCAACCCTACGGTTTCTACATCGGTTTCCTGAAACCGTGTAGTGGGTACACCGCGGGTTTGGACCTCACGCTGACGGTGGTAGCTGGCCGTGAATGTAAACGCATCTAGCCAGGGATTAGGATACAAGACCTGATAGCGTACATAGCCCAAGTCCCGCTGTTGAGGGTCAAAAAATCGGGCATTGGCCAAAGTGTTGCTGTTGTTCCGATCGCCCGGGTAGCCCGGATAGCGATCACTGCGGGGAACATTCTCCTGCTCCAAGTGCTGCAACGAAACAGTGATCAAGGAATAGTCATCAATCAGGTACTGGAACTTGATGTCGCCGGCGTATTGCTGGTAGTTGGTTCCCGGCTGGCGGCCAAAGTCCCAACCGGTGTCCAGGTCCCGAACATTCAAAAAGCTGGCTCCGGTGAACACCCCCGAGGCTCCTACCCAGCCTTCCAAGTTCCAGCGCGTGTAGCTGGAGGCATCGGAGGTGTTGGTGTATTGGGTCACCTCGGTAAAGGCATAGTCTCCCCAGGTCATCGCCGTGTGGACGCTTGGGGCGCGGGTGACGATGTTGATCGTTCCGCCGATAGCATCCGAGCCCCACAACACGCTCCCTTGACCTCGGAGCACCTCAATTCGTTCTACCATGCCCGGGTCAATGGTGTTGAAGTACTGGTTGGGCCCAAAGCGGAAAATGGAGTTGTTCAGCCGAATACCGTCCACCAGGATGAGCACTTGCTGGCCGGTCAAGCCCCGGATGAAGGGGGAAGCCTGTCCGGCGGCTGTTCGTTGCATCAGCACGCCCACCTCGTTCTGCAAGGCGTGGAACATATCGGGAGCTTGCTTTTCCCGAATCTCCTGAAAGTCCACGATGGAGACCGCCGCTGGAGTGTCAAACAAAGAAATCTGGGAGCGAAGCACGCCCAGGGTTTCTCCAAAAGGTCCTTCGCCCAAAATCTGATCACTCAGTGATGGATAGCTCAGAGGGAGATCAAACGGGCTAGGTTCTGGCGAGACAGGCGGTTGGACTTCCACTTCCACATCGGGCTGAGGAGTCGGCTCCTGTTGGGCCCACGCCGCCGAAATCCAAACCAAACAGCCCAACACCATCCACCAGCGATATAAGCCACTGTCCACGGTCATGCTCCCCCATTTAGAAATGCGAGAGGAACTCCGCCATTGGTAAGTATCCGAGGAGATAAAAACCGTCTTGAGCGAAAAATTGCGAACGCTCGCACAGCCAGCAAAAACGGTCAATTCCCTGCAACCCCTCGGACGAAAACAAAAGATGAGGGAGCGTTTGCCATCGGGAGGGGGAGCATCAAAAGCCGAATGGGAAACTTCCGACACAATTTCTCCAACTTGAAGGTGTTGGCTGGCCGTGAAAACCGTCCTGATGCAGCTCCCGGTGCTCTGTGTATGGGTGGTGGCAGCTCTGGTCGGATGCAGCACTCGGCGAGCGATTCACGATCCTGAGTTCGTCCACTGGGAACAGCAGGCCCTGGAGGCTTTGCAAGTTGCGGATCCTCTCTCGCCTGCTCTGCCACCCCAGAGGGAGTATCAACAACCACAACCGTGGACCTTGCAGCAGTGTTTGGAAGTAGCTCTGGCCCAAAATCCCGACATCCACGCCGCTCGCAAGAAGGTAGAGGCCGCGGCCTATCGGGTGCCTCAGGCGGCCAGCTTGCCGGATCCGGTGTTTGGTGTGACTGCGTTGCCCGAGCCGATCCAAACCGCGGCCGGTCAGCAAGAGGTGGGCTTGCAGGTGGGCCAAAAGATTCCCTGGCCGGGGAAGTTGTCCCTTCGGGCTCAAGTGGCTCAGGCCCAACTCCAACAGGCTCAAGCCCAATTGGCCGCCGTGCAACTTCGGGTGGTGGAGCAGGTCAAACGAGCGTACTACGAACTCTACTTTGTGCAAAAGGCCATCGCCATCACCCTGGAAAACCGCAAGCTCTTGGAAGAAGTGGTCAAGATCGCCGATGCCCGATATCGCAACAACCAAGTGAGCCAGCAGGATGTGCTTCGGGCGGAGCTGGAGTTGTCCAACATAGATCGGGAACTGACCATTTGGCAGCAGCGACTTCGCTCAGCTCAGGCCCGACTGGCCCAACTGCTCCATCTCAGCCCCAGCACACCACTCCAAGCGGCCGAAAAGCTACCGGAGCACGAGATACCTCGTGATCTGGAACACTTGTACCGCTTGGCGGTGACGCGTCGCCCTGAGCTACACGCCCTGCTCGCCCAAGTGCAAAAAAGCCATTTGGAAGTGGAGCTGGCCCTGCTGGACTATCGGCCCGATGTGACTGTTTCGGTCTCCTGGTTGAGCATGTCCCGAGCGGGAATCAGCCCCGTGGCCAATGGGCGTGATCCGGTGCTGCTGGCAGCCACGATCAATGTGCCGATTTATCGCAAGCGTCTGGACGCCGCAGTGCGCGAAGCGGAAACACGCACGGTGGCAGCCGCCAGAGATTACGATTCGCTCAAAGACGCCACCTTGGCCGATGTGGCGGACTTGCTTGCTCAGGCCCAAAGTCAGCACGAGTTGATTCGGCTGTTTGAAAAAGAAATCCTGCCCAAAGCCGAACTGACTTTCCGCGTGTCCCTGGAAGCCTATCCCAACGGAGAGGTGGACTTCCTGCAACTGGTGGACAACTGGCGCCAGTTGCTTTTGTACCAATTGGCTTATGAGCGGCTTCAGGCTCAGGTGCGTCAGACCTTGGCTTCCTTGGAGCGCGTGCTGGGAGGAGAGCTTCCGCGTGCTGAACCACCCAATCCCTAACTTTCCAAAGCGCAGGGGGCAAAAGCTGATGAAATGGATTCAACTTGCGTTGATGGCAGGGCTGGCCCTAGGTGGGACGCTGACAGGCTGCGCCCCGCAGTATCACGAGTACCAAGGGGTGGTGGCTCCCTACGGCTACTGCGCTCCTCGGCCCTTGCCCTTTGAACAGTATCCGCCGCCGGCTTGCCCGATTCAGGGAGCCGAATACGAACAGGCTCCTTGGGTGCCTCAAGCCATAGTGGCTCCACCTGTGCAGCCAGAGCCGAACTCCCCCCAAACAGAACCTTCGCCCCCCGAGTCCCTGGCTCCTGATCCCCAATCAAGCGATCCGAACGAGCCAGTGCTCAAGCTCAAGTTGGGGTAATCACCCCAATCCGGCTCCCCAGCCACCCCACATCTGGGGAATAAAATGGCCCAAGCGAGGGGAAATCAGCCCCTGCCAGGAAAACTGTGTGGGGTAATTTCGCCGGGTGCGTGGCTGTATTCTACTTTTGTCAGGGTGAGGCAACCGAGGCTTCGTGCAACTGTGAGATGCGACGATGGCAGGGTGGAAAAGGAGCACGCGGGCCGCATCCGCTATGCTGACTCAGCAGGAAGTTGCTCAGGCAGGGGTTCAGCTTCGTCTGTGGCAAGAGGAATACGCTCCCGAGCCAGTCCAAGCCGAACTCCTCTCTTTGGAGCCAGAGCAGCTCACGGTACTGGTGGATCAAATGGTGGTGATGGATCGGGGACGGCCTCTGCGGATTGCTGCCTCGCAGGGGGGTTGGGAACTTCAAATCGCCGGTTCGTGTTGCATGACCCGGCCAGATACCCAAGGCAGAGGGTGGCTGTTGTGTTGCCACTTGCTCCCGCCTTGGTGGCCTTCCCTGGCTCAAGCTTGCGCAGAGGAACAGCCTTCTTCCAAGACTTGGCCGCTACCTCCTGCCCAACTTGAGGCCCAAGTTACCTGCGAAGGTCGCTTGGCACAAACCCAATCTGTGGAATTGCTGAGTGTGGACCGCAAGGGCGTGATTTTTGCCCAATCAGGCCCTTGGTGCGTCGGACAACGCATGGCAGTGGAGCTGGACTGGAAGGGGCGTCAGTGTCGGGTGCTAGGCCAAATAAACTGGATTCTCTCCTTGCCTCCAAACCAAATGATCCTGCTGGGGGTGGAGTTTTTCTCCGGACAAGAACTTAGTTGGTTGCCTTCTTTCCGGCAGAAACAACCGTCTCGCTCCTGCACGCCCAACTCATCCCTGGGGCGACGCCACGCCCTGTACCGCTGGGGCTCCTGGTTGGGACTGGCCCTGTTGATCGGAGGGTTGTGGTACTTGTTGGGCCGGTGAGATCAGCTACGCTTACCGCGGCCGGGCATGTGCCAAGGCCAGCAGGACATAGGCCGTCACCAGATTGGGATCGCTTTCCATCCACCGGGGGTTTTCGTTCGTCCAGCTTCCGTCGCTGCGTTGGCGTCGGGCCAACTCCAGGATGAGTTCCTCACGCCACCGGTGTTTGCGTCCCTGGGCATCCTCAAACACATCCACCCCCAGGGCGTCCAATGCCTTGGCAAAAGTGTGGTAGTAGTAATACAGTCCTGCGGAACCCAAACCCGGGTTGCTTTTCAAATCGTAGTGCTTTCGGCACCACTGCACGGCGGCCTTGACCCGAGGATCATTCTTGTCCACCCCGGCGTAGATCATGCTCTTCAGTCCCGCATAGGTCATGGAAGCGTAGCTGCGCAGGCCCCCGGTGGGCGTGCGCCCTGCTTGGCTTACACCGCCTTCGGCTGGGGTGTAGTAAAACCCACCATCGGGATTCTTGGCTGCAAAGGGAGTGGTGTTGTGCTGCGTTTCTAGATTCTGGCACCGGGAAACAAATACCAAGGCTTTTTGGATGGCCGGGTCATCGGGCCCATTGCCCAACTCACGCAACGCTTCAATCAGAAAACTGGTGTTGGACAGATCGGGTCGCCGATGCTTGCCATAACCGGCCCCACCGTAATAAGGGTCGGAACGGTCTTTCCCCTCCCCTTCGTCCCATTGAAGACGCTTCAAAAACGCTTCGGCACGCTTCAACACGCGATCATACCGCCCATCACGATTGGCCTGTTTGAAGCACATCACGGCAATGCTGGTTTCGTAATTACGGTATCGGGACCGGGGATGATGAATCCCTCCGGAGGGTTGAATGAACTTCTCCAGATAACCAAGTGCCTTGCGCACCACGGGATCATTGACCGAACGCCCATGCCGCAGCAGAGCCGTGCAGACCAAAGCTGTGACAGCCGGACCGGCCTGCGCAGAGAAAGAACCGTCTTCGGCTTGGTTTTGTTCCAGGAAGCGGATGGCCCGGGCCACCATTTGTTCATAAGTCCGCCGCACCTGGGCTGAGTCCTGTTGGCCCCAGCTCACATCGGCAACCATCAGCAGCCCCACTGCGGCAAACGCCAGTGCCCAAGCTTTCATGGGACAATCTCCTTCGGTTCCGGGAAGCGGTTTTGGAGTCATTATAGCTCAGGACTGCACGCCACACATGGGCGCCCCCTTGGTAGGGATTCGTTTTCCCCTCGGGAGTTATTCCCTGACCTGTTTGTCCATAGCTTTGCTACAACACGGCCAGCACATCTTCTTGTCTTAAGATTTTCAGGGCCTGACCGTTGAAAAGGATTTCCTCTCCGGCTTCCGAGGAAAACAGCACCCGATCTCCTTCGTGCACTTCCATCGGCGCCCGACGCCCACAGGGCAGCAACCGACCATCTCCCACCGAGAGCACTTTGCCCAGTTGGGCTTTGCACTCCACGCCCTGGGGCAACAACACAGCACCTTGGGGTTGCTGCTCCAACGGACGAACGATCAGATGGTCGCTCATGGGGATCAAACGCATGCCGTTCTGGCCTCCATAAGTTTTTCCGAAGCGGGGGCTTCGTACCCCCGGGTGTCTGTGCCCCTTGAAAACAAGCCCAAATTGT
>JAJRRR010000416.1 GCA_024279285.1 Planctomycetota bacterium | reverse complement strand
GGTCAGCGCGGCCGCCACGGCGGTGGGGATCAACATGACCTTTTTGTTCCCCTACTCGCTTTTGCGTCGGGGGTGGACGCGGGAGTTTCGCGGGCTGGCGATCTTTGATTTGGCCACCGGGATGTTTGTTCCGTTTGTGCTGGCCACCAGTTGCGTCATTGTAGCCGCCGCGGCGGCGTTTCATGCTCAACCGGTTCCGGGACTCGTGGAAGGAGCCGCAGATCCCCATGCCCCGCCCCCCTCCCCAGCTCAACAAAGAGAGTTTCGCCAATTGCTCCTGGATCGCCTGGCCGTGGAAATACCACCGGAGCAGTGGAAATCACTGACTCTAGACCCCCAAAAGCTCCAAAACCGCTTAAACGCTCTCCCTCGGGCCGAGCGCCTCTTGGCGGCCACTTTGGTGCGTCGGGATGCCCATGCCTTGGCTCAATCTCTGGCCCATCTGGTCGGACGCCAGGGAGCCCATGTGGTCTTCGGCTTGGGGGTGCTGGGCATGACACTCTCCACCATCACGCTGTTGATGCTTATTTGTGGGTTTGTGGTGTGCGAGGTGTTTGAAGTGCCCCAAGGTTCTTGGGGGCATCGGGCCGGCACCTTGCTGGCCGCACTGGGAGCCTTGGGACCGTTTGTTTGGAACAAAGCCCAGTTCTATCTGGCCGTGCCTACTTCGGTGTTCGGGTTCACGCTCCTGCCCATCGCCTATTTGACCTTCTGGTTTCTGATGAACCAGCCGGCGCTGTTGAAACAGGACATGCCGCGAGGGCTGGCCCGAGTGGTCTGGAACGGGCTCATGGGCGTGGCCGCTTCGGTGGCCACGGCGGCCAGCGTGACGATGATCTGGATCAAAGCCGGCTGGTGGGGACTAGGAGCGGTGGCACTGTTCGGACTGCTGGCCCTCGTGGTGCATGTCAAACGCAAGTCCTTCTCCCTCCCGGAACAATCGCCATGAGTTGGATTCAACTTCCTCAGACGCGGCTTTGGGTGCAGGACCAAGGACGAGGACCCGGGGTGCTGCTGGTGCACGGGTTTCCGCTGGATCACAGCATGTGGAAGTATCAGCAGGAGTTTTTCCTTGCGCGGGGTTATCGGGTTGTGGCGCCGGATTTGCGCGGCTTGGGCCAAAGTCCCCCCCTGGACGAAGTGACCACTATGGCCCAATTCGCCGACGATCTGGCCCAACTGCTGCAAGCCCTGGAAGTATCTCCGGGAGTGATCTATGTGGGTCTTTCCATGGGCGGGTATGTGGCCTGGGAGATGGTTCGTCGTCATCGGAGGTGGTTGCGGGCGATGGTGCTGTGCGATACCAAAGCCGCAGCCGACACGCCCGAAGCTGCCCAAGCGCGACTCCAACTGGCCCAAAACATCCTCCAACACGGCATGGACGAGCTGGACCGCACGATGCGGGAGAAGCTGTGGGCAGGGGAAAGCTCCACGCGCCAAGAGGAGGATGTGGAGCACATTCATCAGGTGATTCGCTCTACCTCCCCACAGGGAGCTGCGGCGGCCTTGCGCGGCATGGCCCAACGCCAAGATGCCACCGAGCTTTTGCCCCAGTTGGAATTGCCGGTGCTGTATGTGTGTGGGGACCAAGATGTGCTGTCCACGCCTGAGCAAATGCACCAGATGGCTCAAGCCACCCCAGGTGCCCGTTGGGCCCTGATCCCTCAGGCTGGACACATGGCCCCGATTGAAAATCCCCAAGCGGTTAACCGGGCTTTGGAAGAGTTTTTGGACAACTTAAGCTGACCGCTCAAAGTGCCGAGACTTCCACTGTCCCCCCCACGCCCAGTGCAGCACCTCCAGAAGCTTAGGAATCTTTGGCAAAGCATTCAGAGATTTCTTGGGGCAGGAGGAGTTTTTGGAGCTTTTCTCGCAAGGGTTGGGGGATGGGCACGGGGTGTTGGCGCTTGTAGTCAAACACCACCACGGTGGCCGTGCCTTGGGCAGCCACACGCCCGTGGGCACAGGAGATAATTTGGTGAGCCATCCTGATGCTGCTTCGGCCCAGCTTCAGCACCCCTACACAGGAAAAGACCTCATCCGGATAAGTGAGCGGATGCAGAAAGCTGCACTGGGTAGCGGCTAAGATAGTGCCTAGCTCCCCATCGGCCCGAAGCCCCAAGCTCATGATCAACTCCACCCGCGCCGACTCAAACCAGCGGAAATACACCACATTGTTGACATGCCCCAGCGCGTCCTGATCTCCCCACTGCACCGGCAGTTGAATCTTTACCGGCCAGGGAGTGATGAGCTCTTTCACTTTGGCAGTCGTGTCAGGGGCTGAAGGCTCCATGCCACTTTCCTGCGGAGGGAGTTTCCTAGGGGTAGTTCGTCGTACTTCCGTTTCTCGTTTTGAGCCGTATGCTGCCTTCGCCGTGTACGCTATCACAACAGCCCTGCCGGATAAAAGGGGATTCCAGGCCCCAGGCGTAAAGAGCCGGCACGGGTATGAGCGGCATTCAGCACGGTGCTGCTGATCCTTCTTTAAGCACCAGTTCCGGAGGAGCGGCCCTGTTCCAGCTAACCTTCAACCCATCCACGGTTGTTCTCCTTCAATGCCCGTGGCACAATGCAGGCAAGAAACCCCAAGGGGCGGCTTTGAAAGTGTAGGTGGCGTATGGACCTGCGGACCGAAGAAGTGATGACCGTCCCAAGGTTTGTCCGCCTCAAGGGCCGTCGTCCGATTGTGATGGTCACGGCTTATGATTTTCCGATGGCCCAACTGGTGGACCAGGCAGGAGTGGACGGGATTTTGGTGGGCGACTCCTTGGGAATGGTCGTCCAAGGACGGCCCAATACTCTCAGTGTTACCTGGGAGCAGATGCTCTATCACGCGGAGATGGTGGGGCGGGCGGTGCAGAGGGCGTTGGTGGTGGTGGATTTTCCGTTCCCGCTCTCCCAGCTTGAGCCTGCCCAGGTGCTGACCCATGCCGCCGAAGCGCTCCGCTTGCCGGGTGTGTCGGCCGTGAAGTTGGAAGGGGGACAAGAGCTTGTGCCCTCGGTGCAGCGGTTGGTTCGGGCTGGGGTGCCGGTGATGGCCCACTGCGGGCTGAGACCTCAAAGCGTGCATCGCTTAGGAGGGTATCGCATCCAGCGGGATCGCCAAACTCTGCTGCAAGAAGCTTTGGCCCTGCAACAAGCCGGAGCCTTTGCCGTAGTGGTGGAGTGTGTCTCGGCCCCCGTGGCCCAAGAGCTGACCCAAGCCCTGCAAGTGCCCACCATCGGTATCGGAGCAGGCCCCCACTGCGATGGCCAAGTGCTGGTGTTGCACGATCTGTTGGGTCTGAACACCGGCCCTGTGCCCAAGTTCGCCAAAGCCTACGCCCAACTGGCCTCCACCATTCGCCAAGCAGTGCAGCAGTTCTGCCAGGAAGTGCGCCAGGGGCGTTATCCGGGCCCAGAGCACTCTTACCAATAGCCACCCAAGCGGTCGCTGGGGAACAGACACGAAAAAACCGCCTCTGGCCCGCAGGCCCCGAGGCGGTACGGGTGGATGCAGTTTCCCAAAGCTTATCGGCTTGAGTTGCGCCGGACCAGGGGGTTAGACCAGCTCAGGCATGGGCTGGTACTTGTTGTGTTCAACCAGGTATTGAGGTCGTCCGGAGCGGTCGATCAGCGTGGTGCGGTTGATGTCCACGCCCAAGCAGTGATAGAGCGTGGCAAAGACTTCCTGGAAGTGGACAGGCCGTTCTTTGGCATACTCACCCAAGCGGTTGGTGGCCCCGATGACCTGACCAGTCCGCATGCCGCCTCCGGCCAGCAAGGCACAGGAGACTTGAGGCCAGTGGTCGCGGCCGGCGTTTTTGTTGATCTTGGGCGTGCGGCCAAACTCGCCCCAGACCACCACCGACACATCGTCCAACATTCCTAGCCGGTCCAGGTCCTCAATCAAAGCAGTGATACCCTGGTCCAGCATAGGCATGTCTTCCCGACCGCGCTTGAAGTTTCCTCCGTGCCAATCCCAACGGCTGAAAGCCAAGGTCACGCACCGCACGCCCGCTTGGATGAGTCGTCGGGCGATGAGGAAGTGCTCCATCAGCCGAGGGCCTCCGTCGGCCACATTGCGCGGATCGCCTTTGCCGTATCGGGCCCGAATCTTCGGATCCTCTTTCTCCAAGTCCAAGGCTTCCACCAATCGGCTGGAAGTCAGTACGCCGAAGGCTTGCTGGGTGAAGGTGTCCATGCCTTCCATCATGCCGGAAGCGTCGGCATCACGGCGGAAGCGATCCAGGGCCGCCAGCAATCGCTTGCGATCGGCCAGGCGCTCCAAAGTGATGCCGTTGAGGATCATATCGGACCGGCCTTCGGCGTTGGGCTTAAAGGGGGCGTGGGCCGGACCCAAAAAGCCCGGTTGGCCCGAATCCGCCCAAGGCATGTGTCCCATCTTCGGCGACAGTCCCACAAACGGCGGCACCGAAGGATGAACCGGCCCATAAAGCTTGGAAAGCACCGAACCCAAGCACGGCCAGCCCCCGTTGGGAGCCGGACGAGGCCGACGACCCGTCAGGCACATAAATGCCGCATGCCGACCATCCGAGCCTACGATGCTCCGAATCACCACCCATTTGTCCATTTGTTTGGCCAAGCGGGGGAAGTGCTCGCAGATTTCAATGCCCGGCACATTGGTTCGGATGGGCTGGAACTCGCCGCGGATTTCCGAAGGGGCATCGGGCTTGAGGTCAAACATGTCCAGGTGCGGAGGCCCACCGGGCAGAAAGATCATGATGATCCCTTTGTGCATCCGCTGGGATCCGGCTTGGGCTTCCAGGCGGAGCAACTCGGGCAAGCTTAGCCCACCCATGGCCAAGCCGCCGATTTTCAAAAACGATCGCCGCGAAAGCCCATCGCAAAAACGATCCCGTTTGCCGTCTGCCCGACCCAGGATCGTCAGCATTGCTCTTCTCCTTTGCCATGGGGAAGGAGGCAGGACCCGCTCGCAGCGGGCACATACTGGGGTTTTCCAGGAGGTTTTCTCAGCAGGTGGGACTACATGCAATATCGTATCAAGCCATGTTTATCAGTTCAACATTTTTCCGGCCGTTTCCACACCCCGGTTCCGTTCGCACCGGCGCCGGCTCAGCAGGGACAAAAGGGGCTTTTGCAAGCTTCCGTGAGAAAGGGCCTGTCTGGGGGCGGTGGGGAAGATAGGGGGTTTAAGAACCTTGGGCCAGGGCGGCCAGACGCTTTTGACGCTGAGGCTGGGTGGGCAAGTAGCCCCAGCGAATAGCAAACCACTCGGCAAAGCGTTCCCGATCCCGCCAACGCGTGTTGCGCTCATCCAGCAAGTGGCCCAACTCGTGGATGAGAATGTTGTTCAAGTAAAAATCTTTTATGCTTTCCTCGGTCCAAATGAGCCGCCAGGTGGTGCCGTCTTGTTCCCAGCGTCCGCCGAACATTCGGGCTTCGTTCCATTGGGCGGGTTTGGGCGGCTTGGGAAACACTTCCACCAGGTCTTCTTCCATCGGGTACAAGTAGATGGCCTTCCCCCACTGCATCCCGTAGCAAGGGAAAGAGCGTTTTTTTCGGGTCAGGCGGCTCAGTTGGACCACTTCCAGCGGTTGCACCAAAGCCGCGGGAAGCATGGCCAGGCGTTGGCGAATTTCCTCAGGGGTGACCACATGGCGGTAGCCCGGCCCGGGCGGCTGAACGATGATCCGGTAGCCAGGCTTTCCCGTGGGTTCGTGCCAATCTTCCGGAGGGCAAAAGGGGGCGCGAACACTTCGGGCCGGAAAACGCAACCGCCGCCCATAGGGCATCCGACGCATCCATGCCCGGATGTCCATCCCCCCTTGGGGCATGCGCTGCACTTTGCGAACCGGTCCGGGAAGTCTCATGGCCTCGGTTCCCTGATTCCGACCACAGGCGGGACACTTCCCCTACCCTCATGCTAGAAGCGGCGCTGATGAACGCACAACTGTACACGATAAGTGCTGCTCTCAGGGCCACTTGCGGTGTGTGCTTTCCGCCCCGATGCCCCCACCAAGGGAAAACCACCCCCGGAGAAGGCGTTTTGACATAAGTTGCTAAAATAAAACGGCTTATGAAAAGGGAGTTCTTTTGGCCCACCTGGACCTTGTTGGCGCAAGTGCTTGTCGCTGGAGCGGTTTTGCCATCCGGGCTTGGTCTGGCCGTGTGCCCTTGGCTCACCTAAGCTCCGATTGACCTCTTGGGCGGTTGCTCAGTAAGGTTGCGTTCCATTGGCCAGGGGTCTCCGCCAAGTCAGGAAAGGGGCTATGTCCGACCATCCTGCCCAACAGCTTGTAGTGGACTTGGTGCCTGAAGTTCCTTTGCCGGTCAAGGCTCGGGTGCTGTATGTGCACGGGGGCCAGCAGATCGGCTCCTGGCTGGTCCAGCACTTGGAACAAAGCGGTTGTGTGGAACTGAGTCAGGTCCAAGGCACAGCAGCCGCATTGGGCACCCTGGCCGAAGTGCCGCTGCAAGGGATCGTAGCCGGGCACGAGCCTTCTTGGGTGCATGGACCGGAGTTGACCAAGGCCCTGCGGCTCCGGGGCTATGAGGGAGCCGTGATCATCTTGGGCAATGAGTCCCCTTCGGAGTTGGCCGTGGCCTGCTACGAGTCGGGAGCAGATGAGTACCTATGTGTGCCCACCAGCACCGGCCCGATGCTCCTCTGGGTGTTGCGGCGTGCGCTGGCCCGAGTGGGCCTTACTCAAAAGTGCCGCCAACTGGAACAATTCCGCACCCAAGCTCTGCAACAGGAACGCACTCAAGCTCAGGCCCTCCTGGATCACCAGCAACAACTGGCCTGCCAGCTCTCTGAGTGTGAATCGCAACTTGATCCCAGTCCACCTGGCACGGTAGGCTGGTGGGGTTTGGGCGCTGTGGTCCCCTTGCCCCAGGCCCTGCACAGCTACTATCGGGAGCTGCTGCGTTCCTATGTGGTGTTGGGTGCCGGAACGCTCCAGGAGGAGGTGAGTCAACTAGCTCTGACGCTGGCTCGGCTGCGACTTCCGGTGCAACGGGTGGTGGAGTTGCATCGCAGCGTGCTGGCTCAAATGCTTCAAGGCCGGGGCAACCGCAGTTGCCGACATCTGTTGGCCCGAGCCGATATGTTGCTCGTGGAGCTGCTTGCGCATCTGGCCCGGTGCTTCCGCTCCTGGTATGCTCAAGCCCAACGGCGACCGGTTCAATTGTGGCTTCCCGGGTTGGATCCCCTGGGTGCGGAGAATGAGCGAGCCTGTGCCCAATGATGAGCATTCCTCGGTGGCTTTCTTGCGCCAAGAAGTGCGTCGTTTTGTAGATGCTCGGGATTGGAACCGCTTCCACGCTCCCAAGAACCTGGCCATGGCCCTAGCCGTGGAAGCCGCCGAGCTGATGGAACACTTCCTGTGGATCTCTCCCGAACAATCCCGCCGCATCTGCGATGACCCGGAAAAACTGGCCCAAGTCTGTGAAGAACTAGCCGATGTGATTTGCTTTGCCTTGGCTTTGGCCAACCAACTTGGAGTGGATGTGACCCAGGCCGTCTTGGCCAAGATGGAAAAAAACCGGCAAAAGTATCCGGTGGAGCAATACCGGGGGCGATACGGTCCAGAAGATCGCTCCGCCCCGGAGAACTCCCCTTCGGACTCGTCTTCCGATCGCTAAAGAGGGTCAGGCCCCAAGAGGGAGCTTTGCTTTCCTTGGTCCTGATCAGTACAAACAAAAAGAAACCCCTTCCCTACCCGGTCCGGAAGTGGTCTTGCACCTCTTGGCCGAGGAGCTTGGGGCCATGATCGTTGGTGTGCCGATGGAAATCAAAACCGATGAGTATCGCGTGGCCATCTTGCCCGTGGGTGTGGAGGAGTTGGTTCGGGCGGGGCATCGGGTCATCATTCAGGCCGGAGCCGGTTTAGGCTCCGGAATCGCCGATCACGAATACCTGGAACACGGTGCCGAACTAGTCGCCTCCGGAAAGGATGTCTATGCCCAAGCCGATCTGGTCCTGAAAGTCAAAGAACCGCTTCCGCAAGAGTACGAGTTTCTGCGTCCCGGTCAGGCTTTGTTTACCTACCTGCACTTGGCCGCCGATCCCCAACTGACCGAAGCATTGCTTCAAAGCGGGTGCATTGCCCTGGCCTACGAAACCCTGCAAGACGCCCAGGGCCGGCTGCCACTGCTGACACCCATGAGCGAAGTGGCCGGACGGATGAGTATTCAGGAAGGGGCCAAGTACTTGGAGCGACCTCAGATGGGGCGAGGGATTCTGCTGGGCGGGGTGCCCGGGGTGGCTCCAGCTCACATCACCATCCTGGGCGGAGGAGTCGTAGGAGCCAATGCTGCCAAAGTGGCCGCCGGATTCGGAGCCGACATCTGCGTGCTGGATGTCAACATGGAACGACTCCGCTATCTGGACGATGTGATGCCGGCCAATGTGAATGTCCTTTACAGTGACCGACACACCATCCGCCAACAGCTCCGATTGGCCGATCTGGTCATCGGAGCCGTACTCATTCCGGGAGCCAAAGCCCCAAAGCTCATTGAACGCCAAGACCTGCGATTGATGAAACCCGGCAGCGTCATCATTGATGTGGCCATTGACCAAGGCGGGTGTGTGGAAACCAGTCGCCCTACCACCCATAGCAATCCCACCTTCATCGTGGACCAGGTGGTGCACTATGGGGTGACCAACATGCCGGGTGCGGTGGGCCGCACCAGCACTTATGCGTTGTGCAATGTGACGCTCCCCTGGGTGTTGCAACTGGCCAACTTGGGCGTGGAAGAAGCGGTGCGCAAGGTGCCACCGCTGGCCCGGGCTGTGAATGTCTACAAAGGCGAACTGACCAACCGCGCCGTGGCCCAAGCCCTGGACCTCCCCTACAGCAACGCCTTGGAAAAATACCAGGCTTTTTGATCCCAACCTCTGGTCCTGAGAGCAGCGCTTGGGGCGGACGGATTTGAGTACATCGGCCCCTGGGCCGCGTTTATACTGCTGGAGGAGTTTGGCTTCTGCGAAACCAACTGCCACAGGAGGACTGATCGTGCACAAATGGGCTGTTGGGTGGACGCTGGGAATGCTGCTTGCGGTCGTTTGGGCAAGTCAGCCACAAGCCTTGGCTCAGAAAAGCGCGCTTTCAGGTCAGGATGCCCGCTTTGAGGAGGTAGAGCAACTTTTGCGAAAATCGGGCCAACTGGCTCTGCGCGGCAAGCTGGACGAGGCAGTCGCCGCACTTCAATTGGCCCAAGAGAAAATGCACACGCTGGCGGGGCGCAAGGACCGGCGTTCTCGGGTGGCGTTTCGGCGGCTGGAGGCTCGGCTGCGCCTGGTGCGTCGGGTGCTGAAGCGCAAAGGGGCCTCCTTGCCCCCCGTGCCGGACTTTTCCAAGCCGCCTCAAGCCACCCCTTCCCAGCCTCCGGTGAGCTTTGTCAAGCAAGTGGCTCCGATCCTGGTGCGCCGCTGCCGCAACTGCCACATCAATCAGTCCCGAGGGCGGTTCAGCATGGCCACTTTTGAATCGTTGATGCGGGGGGTGGGTGGAGCTGCGGTGATCAACCCCGGCAGTGCTTCCACCAGCCGTTTGATGGAAGTGCTCAGCCGCGGGGAGATGCCGCCCAATGGGCCCCGAGTGCCCCAAGAACAAGTGGAACTGGTGGCCCGATGGATCGACCAAGGCGCCCGATTCGACGGCCCGAATCCCTCTGCCCCGTTGTTGTCTCTGGTCCCTGGGACCACATCCGCACAAAGGCTTCAGGTGGTCCGGGCCACAGGCCAGGAGAAAGTATCCTTTACCCGCGACATTGCTCCGGTGGTGGTGAAGCAGTGTGTGAGTTGTCATGGCAGTCAGCGACCTCGGGCACGATTGGGTTTGGACACCTTTGCCCGACTGTTGCGAGGTTCGCCCAATGGACCCATCCTCACGCCTGGAAAACCCCGTCAAAGTCTGTTGATAGCCAAGCTGCGAGGCACGGCCGAAGGCCAGCGCATGCCGGCCGGAAAGCCTCCCTTGCCTGAGAAAACCATCCAGTTGTTTGAAACCTGGATTGCCGAAGGAGCCCGATTTGATGGACCCGATCCCAACATGCCCTTGCAAACTCTGGTGCAAATCTACGAAGCCCAACATGCCTCCCACGAACAACTGGCCCAACGCCGCAAACAACTGGCCCAGCACAACTGGCGTTTGGGCAACCCGGGCCTGCAAGCCCGGTGGCTGGAAAGCGAAAACTTCCTCGTGGCAGGCAATCTGCCCAGGGAGCAACTCCAACACATCCTTCAGATGGCCGAAACTCAGGCCCAAAAAGTGGCCCAAATGCTACGCCTGTCCCGAAAATCTCCCCGGATCCGAGGTCGCATGACGCTGTTTGTGTTCCAGCGGCGCTTCCAATATTCGGAGTTTGTGCGGATGGTGGAGCGGCGCGAGCTGCCCCGAGGGCAAAGGGCCCATTGGCGCTGGACCATTGTGGATGCCTACGGATGCCTGTTTCCACCAGGTGAGGAAGACGAGGAACTTTTGCGCGGTTTGATAACAGAACTCGTGGCCGGGGTGATGATCAGTGCTCAAGGGGATGTGCCACGCTGGTTTGCTCAAGGAGTGGCTCTGGCTGCCGTGGAGCGCCTGGTGCGTCGGGATCCTCGGATTGCTCAGTGGGAACAACTGCTGCCGGAAGCCTTGGCCGCTTGTTCCAGCCCTCAGGATCTGATCCAAGGACGCATGGCCTTGGAACATGCCCAGGTGTTGCGCAAAGGATTTGCAGGAGCCTTGGTGCGCCACCGGGGCTTTTCCACCTTGTTGGGGCAGTTGCAAAAAGGGCAGCAGTTTGCGGCGGCGTTTGCTCGGGCCTATCGGGCCTCTCCAGAACAAATGGCTGCTTTGTGGATTCGCTCCGCCAATCGGTAAAAAACCGCACGCAACCGGCACAAAAGAACTACTGCTAAAGCTTTGCCAGGGGGTTTCCCCTCCTGGTGTCCCAGTCTTGTTCGT
>JAJRRR010000415.1 GCA_024279285.1 Planctomycetota bacterium | reverse complement strand
CACATCTCCACCTACGCTTCGGCCGCCACGCTGTTTGAGGTGGCCTTTAACCACTTCCTGCGTGCCCGAGGCGAGGACTTCAATGGCGACATCGTCTATTTCCAAGGCCACGCTTCCCCGGGAATCTATGCCCGGGCCTTTCTGGAAGGCCGACTGACCGAAACCCAACTGGAAAACTTCCGCCGCGAACTGGCTCCAGGGGGAGGATTGTCCAGCTATCCCCATCCGTGGCTCATGCCCGACTTTTGGGAGTTTCCCAGTGTGTCCATGGGCTTGGCTCCCATCATGGCCATCTATCAGGCCCGATTTAACAAGTACCTGCAAGACCGTGGAATCAAAGACACCAGCTCGCAGCATGTTTGGGCCTTTCTGGGCGATGGAGAGTGCGATGAGCCGGAAACCCTGGGAGCCATCACCCTGGCCGCACGAGAAAAACTGGACAACCTCATCTTTGTCATCAACTGCAACCTTCAACGCTTGGACGGTCCGGTACGGGGAAACGGAAAAATCATCCAAGAACTGGAAGGGCTGTTCCGCGGAGCCGGGTGGAATGTGATCAAGGTGATCTGGGGAGAGGATTGGGACCCCCTGTTGGCACGCGACACCACCGGGTTGCTCGTGCGACGCATGGAAGAAGTCGTTGATGGCCAGTACCAAAAGTACACCTGTAGCGACGGGGCCTACATCCGCAAACACTTCTTCGGCAAATATCCCGAGCTGTTGGACCTGGTTCGTCATCTCAGCGATGAGCAACTGGAGCGCCTGCGCCGCGGAGGGCACGATCCGGAAAAAGTCTATGCCGCTTACAAAGCCGCTGTGGAATCGGATCGGCCCACCGTCATCCTGGCCAAAACCATCAAAGGCTACGGACTGGGTGAGGCCGGCGAAGGGCGCAATATCACCCACCAGCAGAAAAAACTCAACGAAGAAGAACTGCGGCAGTTCCGTTCCCGATTCAGCATTCCCATCTCCGATGAGGAAGTGGCGAACGCCCCCTTCTACAAACCCCCGGAAGACAGCCCTGAAATCCGCTACTTGCACCAGCGTCGCCAAGCCCTGGGCGGCTATCTGCCTGCCCGAAGCACCAAAAAAATCACCACCGAAGTGCCCTCCCTGGAAGAGTTCCGCAACGATGCCACCATCCAGGGAAGTGGGGACAAGGAATGGTCCACCACGATGGGCTTTGTGCGACTGTTTACCAAGCTGCTGCGCGACAAACGCATCGGACGCTATATCGTGCCCATCGTTCCGGACGAATCACGCACTTTCGGCATGGAAGGGCTGTTTCGGCAAATCGGGATTTATTCCCATGTGGGCCAGCTTTACGAACCAGTGGACTCCCACCTGGTCAGCTACTACAAGGAAGCCAAAGACGGCCAGTTGCTTGAAGAAGGGATCACCGAAGCCGGCTCCATGTGCTCCTTCATCGCCGCCGGCACCGCCTATGCCACGCACGGAATCAACATGATCCCCTTTTTCATCTTCTACTCCATGTTTGGGTTCCAACGGATTGGGGACCTGATTTGGGCAGCGTGCGACTGTCGGGCCAAAGGGTTTATGATCGGCGGCACCGCCGGACGCACCACGCTCAACGGCGAAGGACTTCAGCACCAAGATGGCCACAGCTTGCTGTTCGCTTCGGCTTACCCGACGGTCAAGCCTTACGATCCGGCCTTTGCCTACGAAACCACGGTGATCATCCTGGACGCCTTGCGTCGCTTGTATCAGGAAGACGAAACAGCCATCTACTACCTGACCGTAGAGAACGAAAACTACCAGCATCCGCCCATGCCCCAAGGAGTGGAAGAAGGGATTGTTCGGGGCATTTATCGGTTCCGCTCGGTGGACTTGGGCAAGGAAGCTCCTCGGGTCCAGTTGCTGGGTTCCGGGGCCATCCTGCGCTGTGCCTTGGATGCTCAGAAAATCCTGGCCGAGCGCTACGGGGTTTCCAGCGATGTGTGGAGCGTGACCAGCTACACCATGCTGCGGCGTGATGCCCTGGAGTGCGAGCGTTGGAACATGCTCCACCCGACTCAGCCGCCGCGGGTGCCCTATGTGCAGCAAGTCTTCCAAGGACTAGAAGGCCCGTTTGTGGCCGTCAGCGACTATGTGCGCAGCGTGCCGGAGCAGATTGTCCGTTGGGTGCCCGGGGGCATGTTCGTGCTGGGCACCGACGGGTTTGGCCGAAGCGATCTGCGGCCCGTGCTGCGACGATTTTTTGAAATTGACGCCCAGTGCATCACCGTGGCAGCCTTGTACCAACTTGCCTTGCGAGGTGCGATCCCTCGGGAAACGGTGGCTCAAGCCATTCGCGACCTGGACATTGATCCGGAGAAAGTCAATCCCATGACCGCCTGATCCCTTGGCCGCCATGCAGACCCCCTTGCCAACGAGAAGCAAAACCGGCCTGGTGCCGGTCTGCTTCACCCGGAAACCTAAGTGAACCCCTTGCCTGGGGAGCACCAACATGGCCGAGCAATTCAAACTGCCGAACTTGGGCGAAGGATTTGAAAGCGGCGATGTGGCCGAAGTGCTGGTGGAAGAAGGCCAGGTGATAGAGCCGGGCCAGGATGTTATTGAAGTGGAGACGGAAAAAGCCGTAGTGCCGGTCCCTTGCCCCCAGGGAGGACGCATCACGCGCATTTTGGTCCAGCGAGGGCAAACCGTTCAGGAAGGCACACCGATTTTGGAGCTGGAGCCGGCTGCTGCGGAAAGCTCCTCTGCTGAGCCGACAGAGCAAGAAGCTCAACAACCGGAACCTGCCCCTTCGGAACCTTCGTCGGAACCGGCTTCCTCGCCTGCTCCAGTTGCTCCTCCTGCTGCCCCTGGGCCTGCCCCAGCTCCCACTGGGCCCACAGCTCCTGCTGTTTCGGCAACAGCGGTAGCCGAGCCTCCCGTGGCCCAACCCCAGCAGGGGCTTCCTCCAGCAGCCAGTCCCGAAGTGCGTCGTCGGGCCCGAGAGTTGGGTCTGAACATCTACGAAGTCCAAGGCACTGGCCCAGGCGGACGAATCACAATGGAAGACCTTCAACGGGCGGTACGGCAGCGCCTGGCCGCAGCCTCCTCGGCTCCTTCGGTGGTAGCAGGTGGCCCCCCTGCCGCCCGAACCGACGGCCAACCGACCACACCGACCGGAGAGCAAGACGCCTATGGTCCGGTGCGGCGCGAGCCCATGCCACGCATCCGCGAAACCATCGCCCGCAACATGACCCTCTCGGCCCAAACCATCCCTCATGTCACTAACTTCGACCAGGCCGACATCACCGACCTGGACCGCATCCGACGCGAAAGCATGGCCGACTACTCCGGGGAGGTGAAGCTCACCTTGATGCCCTTTATCATCAAAGCCACCGCTTTGGCCCTGCGTCGCCACCCGATGCTCAACGCCTCGTTGGACATGGAAAATCGCCAGATCATCTACAAGCAGTACATCAACCTGGGCATTGCGGTGGACACGCCCCGGGGACTGGTCGTGCCTGTGCTTCGGGCAGCCGACCGGATGAGTATCCGCGACATCGCCTTTGCCTTGCACGAAATGGTCCATCGGGTCCGCGATGGGCGGTTCAGCATGGAAGAACTCCGGGGCGGGACTTTTACCATTTCCAACCTGGGAGCCATAGGCGGGATGTACTCCACGCCCATTATCAACCCGCCCGAGGTGGCTATCTTGCTCACCGGCCGCTCCAAGAAGATGCCCGTGGTGGTGAACGATCAGGTGCAAGTCCGGTTGATCCTGCCCCTTTCGCTCTCTTACGATCACCGTTTGGTGGACGGAGCCACGGCAGCACGGTTTCTCAACGATGTGATCGCTTATCTGGAAAACCCTGGCCGACTGCTCCTGGCTCCCTAGGCTCTCTAGGAACCGGAGTCCATTTGCAGCTTTGTGCTAGAAAACAATCGCTTGTTTTCTCGTGCCACAAGCTGCGCGCTGAGTTGCAGCTAGCGGACTGGCTCCCGGTGGTCCAGGTATTGGATTTCCAGGCGAACCAAGCGATCCACGGCTTCTTGGGCCGACTCAGGGCGACGCAGCGGCTCTTTGGCCAAAAGCGTGTGGACCAGTTGGGCCACCTCTCGGGGAACCCATGGCACCAAATAACGCAACGGACGCGGCGTTTGGGTCAAATGCTGGCTGACGACCTGAGACAAGCTTGGGCCGGGAAACGGACGCACCCCCGTGAGCAGTTCATACATCATCACTCCCAAACTGTACAAATCCGCCCGAATGTCCACCTTCAGCGTGGAGACGAACATCTCCGGGGCCATGTAAAAGGGGGTGCCGATCAGTGGGCGATCCATATGCCAGCTCACTTCGTCCAAGGCTCGGGCATAGCCCAAATCTAGCAGCGTGGCGTGTCCTTCGGGCGAAAGCATCACATTGGCCGGCTTCACATCCCCATGAAGCCATCCGTGTCGTTCCAACTCTGCTAGAGCTTGGGCCACTTGGCGAGCCACACTCAGAACCAAAGCCAAGGAGGGTCGCCACCGTCGGCGAAGCAGCCCCTGAAGCGTCAGCCCGGGCAGACGAGGCATGACAAGGTAAAACGGCGCTTGCTCCAACTGGCTGGCCAACACGGGAACCAAGTGCGGATGATTGATCCTCTGGCCCAAAAACGCCTCTTTACGCAAACAGGCCAGTTTGTCCGCATCCTGCCACCATCTTTTGCGGAGCACTTTGATGGCATAAGGGGGTGGCAAGTCCTGGTCCGAGGCGGTTCCTTGGGCGGCATATACCTGGGACAACCGGCCTTGGGCCAACAAGCTCACCAGGGTCCAGGGCCCTAGAGGAGCCGGAAGTTCCCACCGGTCCCGAGCAACCACTGATCCCGCCGAGCCAGTTGCCGGGGCAGCCATAGAGAGCCTCGTTGCAAGCAAGGGGGCGTGTCTCCGCAGTTAGCTTCGGCTCTTGGGGCTGGTGGGATCAGTTCTGCTGGCCTTGCAAGCACAAGCGCCAAGATTCGGACTTTCGTCCCGGACGGCGCTTTTGTTAAAGGTGGTCTTTTCCTCACGGCGGTTGCTCCGAATGCGTCGGCCCGGTTGGAACACCACGATGAGATGGACAGTTTGGTTGCTGGGCGTTTGTGGGGTGATGGCGTGGAGCGGAACGGAAGCCCCAGGCCAGCAATCCCCTGGATCGCCAAGCCCTCTGGCCACCACCGCTTCGCTGCGACGAATCGTTCCCAAAGGCAAAGGGCGGCTTGGGGTCGTAGGGGATCAAGGCACCTGGATACACCTTCGTGGGTCCGAGCCGGGGAAGCTGCAAACCTTTGCTCAGCCTTGGACTCTGCAAGGCGGGTTTTTCCTCAACACCAAACAAGGTTGGCTCTGTGCCACGGAGGCTCTGCCTGCACTCCCCCTGACCCGCGGTGTGTTGCTGCGAACTGAAGACGGAGGGCGGAGCTGGAAGCGCATCGGAGGGCTGCTGCCGGGACTGAAGGACTTGTGCTTTTGGGACGGCAAGCAAGGGGTGGCCGTGTGCGAACCCTCCCCCCTGGTGCCCTCGGGTGTGTTGAAGACCTCCGACGCAGGGCGGTCCTGGCATCCGGTGCCAGGCCCCCCGGAGAGATGGACTCGGGTACTTCGACTAGCTCAGGGCAAAGCCCTCCTGCTTGGCCCAAACGCCACCGCCGTGTTGGAAAAAGGGCGAAGAATCCGTCCCCTGCCTCACCCCTGGAGCAACCAAAGCTTTTTGACTTGGGCTGTGGATGAGCGTGGGCGTCTTTGGGCTGCCGGAACAGGAGGGCTGGTGGCGTTCAGTTCCGATTTGGGCCGAAGCTGGAGACCAGTGGACTTGGGTCCCGGTGCCCAGGCTATGGACATCCTGAGTATCGCCACCTGGAAACAGAAAATCTGGCTGGCTGGGGCCCCAGGCGGAATCGGGTTCTTCTCCCCCGATGGAGGACATTCCTGGGAACGCTTCACCCTGCCAAGTCCCTTGCCGGTGTACGATTTGAAGTTTGTGGACGCTCGTCGGGGTTGGGCAGTGGGCCCGTTGGGTCATGTGTGGAACACCTCGGACGGTGGACGCTCGTGGCGGACCGTGCACTCCGGAGCCCAACGCGCCGCTGTGTGGTGTGTGTGGTTGGACGCCGACACCATCCCCTGGGAAGTCCTAGCTTGGCTGGCTCACCAAGAGGGTTACATCGTGGTGGTGTCGCTGCTGGGAGATCGGACTTCTTGGGGCCGCAGTTGGGATCGGCAATTCCGGCTGCGGACTCGGCAGGCCCTGCTTCGTCTGGGCGTGGCCGAAGTGGTGTTCAGCTCCCGGTTCCCACTCCCTCAGCCGGACCTGGCTCCCGACCAAGAGACCTTGCTTCGCTATTGGCGGGCAGTGCAGGGTCAAGACCCCAACCAGTCGGTTCAACGCTGGCTGGTCAGTCAGTTGCTCCAATGGCGTCCCGATGTGGTGATCACCCATGCAGCAGTGCCAGGGCAAAGTTCTCCAGGGCAAGTGTGGCTTAATCAACAGCTTCAGCAAGCGGTGCGTTGGGCTGGCCAGAAGGATCAGTGGCCCCCGCCCCTTCGCCACCTGGCACTCCGACCTTGGAAGGTGCAAAAACTCTGGGGACTTTTGCCCTCGGGGCGCAAGGGGCATGTGGGCGTGGACCCTTTTCAGCTTTCCCGGGCCCAGGGCAAGTGCTTGCATCAGTTGACCCGTCGGGCCCGATGGCTCTTGCAGGCTCAAGCTGCTCCGGTGCCTGACAGTTGGCAGTTCCGGCTTATTGATGCCCAGCTTCCCAGGCAAACTGCTCAGGCAGGATTGATGCAAGGGGTGGTGCTTTATCGGGGAGGACCTGCACGGCGGATTTTGTCCTTAGAGCAGGAAGCTGGGGCAAGCTCGCTCCTGGCCGCCCAACGCTACCGCAGCCTCCGCGCGTTGCTACTTCGCTCCGAGGGAAAAAGGGCCAACCTTTTGGCCGCTTGGGATCAATTGGCCCAAGGCATTCCGCCCCAGGACCAGGCCCTGCTCATGTTTGAATTCGCCATGGCCCAGGTCCAACAAGGGCAGTGGAACACCGCCAGCGAAGCCTTGGCGGAGTTGGTGCGTCGCTGGCCGCAGGAAAAGCTGACTTTGGCCGCCGCGTGGTGGCTGGTCCATTTGCACTTGGGCAGTGAGCCTTGGATGGCCTTGAGTTCTTCAGGGCAATCCGGGGTTTGGGAAACTCTGGCCCAACGCCGCCAGGAAGGGTTGGGCGCCCTGGCCGCCCCCCCACCGGCGAATGCCATCCCTGCTTCCAAGCGGCTGGAACTTGCTCGGCGATGGTTGACTTGGCTTGAGCGACGGGCACCGGACCTAGCTGCCGGGATGGCCCTGGCCCATGCCTCTTTGGCTCACCAGGAAGGCCAACCCGATCAGGCCCGACGACTCCTGGCCCTGCTGGCTTTCCATCGCCCTGCGCTTCGTTGGACCGGGTCGGCTCGGGCCAGGCTTTGGGCCTTGCAGCCTCAAGGTTCTCCACCCCCGGGTGTGGCTTTCTGTCCCCCGGTGCAAGAGAAACCCTTCCTGGATGGCCGTCTGGAAGAACCCCTGTGGCAACAAGCCACCGTGCTTGACCTGAAACATCCCCACATCGGCTCTCAGTGGTCCACCCAGGTTTTGCTTGCGCAAGACGAGCAGTTCTTGTATGTGGCCGCCCGATGTAGTAGACCCCATGCTTCCGCCACAGGGCAACTGCCATCGGGCCCTCGGGACGCTTCCCTGAAGGGTCAAGACCGCCTGGAGTGGTTCGTGGACTTGGAGGGGGATGGGTTCACCTATTTCCACTTTGGCGTCGGCAGCCAAGGGGGGGCGTTTGAGCGGTGCGGGAGTTGGTGGGGTTGGAACCCGCAGTGGTTCGTGGCGGTTCGGGCCACCCCAGAGGGTTGGAATCTGGAAGCCGCCTTGCCCTGGTCGCTTTTTGGCCGCCAAGCTCCCCGCCCGAACAAGGGATGGAGTTTTGGCGTCAAGCGGGTGGTGCCCGAGGTGGGGATTCTCTCTTGGCGTCCTCCTCGTGGAACTTTCCCTTGCCCAGAAAGCTGGGGAGTCTTGCTTTTTGATCGCCAAAGCCGACCATAAAGAAACAAACCCCGTGTCCTAGGCTCTTGAGGCACCTCGCTTCCTATGAGTTCCGCACCCTCGTCCCCAGCTCCCACGGTGTTTTTTCCTTTGGTGAGCGTGGATGTGGGCAACACGCGCACCAAGCTGGGCCTGTGGCCCCAACCCCTGGCTCCTCCCGGGGAATCGCTCTCTCCCCAGGCTCCTCAAGAACCACTTTCCCTGGTCCCCGGAAAATGGAAACCGCTTCAACAGTGGTGTCAACAGCTTTCCCAGCCGGCTTGTTGGCATATTGCCAGTGTCAATCGCCACCGTTTGGCCGACTTGCTTCAGTGGTTAGGCGAGCATCGTCCTCAGGACGCCGTGGTGCTGGTCAACTACGAACTGCTCCCCTTGCCCGTGGACCTTCCGCACCCGGACCAGGTGGGCATTGATCGCCTGGTGACCGCCTTGGCAGCTCGGGAACTTTCCCCTGGTGGAGAGCCGGTGGTGATCGTGGACTTGGGCACGGCGATCACGGTGGATGTGGTTTCGGCCCAAGGGGCGTATTGCGGAGGGGCGATATTGCCGGGCATTGCCATGTCGGCTCGGGCATTGGAACATTTCACGGACCTCTTGCCGCTGGTAGAGATGGATCGGCT
>JAJRRR010000414.1 GCA_024279285.1 Planctomycetota bacterium | reverse complement strand
TGTAGGTCCGAAAGCGTGCTGGCCACCACACCCGCCGTGAAAGTCGAAGCGTTGAACTCATGCTCCACATAAAGAATCAAACTGACATCCAACGCCCGAACATGCTCCGCCGGTGGATCCTCGCCTCGGAGCATCCACAGGATGTTGTAGGCGATGGACTGGTCTTTTTTGGGCGGAACGATCTGCTGGTTGCGGCGGATGCGATGGCGGTAGCACATCACCAGCGGAAGCTGAGCCATCAGGGCGATGGCTTTTTGCAAGGTGGCTTGGGCCGAGATGTCCTGAGCCTGAGGGTCCCAGTGCCCCAACAAACTGGCCCCCGTGCGCATGACATCCATCATGGGCACCTGGGGAGGGATCAATCGCAAGGCTTGCACCAGCGGCTCGGGCAGTTCCATGGCTGCCCGAACCCGGTGGCGAAAATGCTCCAACTGCTCCCGAGTGGGCAAGTCCCCATGCAACACCAAATAAGCCACTTCCTCAAAGGTGCTGTATTGGGCCAGTTGTTCAACCGGATAGCCCCGATAACGCAGACCGTCAGCGATGGAGCTAATAGCTGTCTGGCCGGCGATGACGCCTTCCAAACCGGGGCGATAATCGGGCTGATTCATGGTTGGGAGCTTTCGTTCTCCAGGGTGAAGAAGCGTCGGTCTTGGGATTGGTAGTCTTCGTAGTTGAGCACCTGATACAGCTCGGCTCGGGTTTGCATTTGCGGAAGTAGGGAGCGTTGGGTTCCTTGCTCCCGAAGGGTCTTCAGTGCTGTTTGTACCGATTTGGCGGCAACTCGCAATAAGGTCACCGGAAAAAGCACCACTTGGTAGCCCAACTCCCCAAGCCGCTGGAGCGAAAGCAGAGGGCTGCGGCCAAACTCGGTCATGTTGGCCACCAACGGGGCCTGGACCTGTTGGGCAAATTGGGCAAACTCCTCTTCGGTTTGCAACGCTTCGGGAAAAATCCAGTCAGCTCCAGCTTCCAAGTAGGCCAAAGCGCGGTCCACCGCCGCTTGCAGACCTTCAACAGCTCGGGCGTCGGTTCGGGCCACCAGGATCAGGGAACTGTCGGCACGGGCTTCCTGGGCGGCTTGGAGCTTGGCGCACATGTGACGGCATTCCACCAGTGTTTTGCCCGACAGATGCCCGCACCGTTTGGGCAACTGTTGGTCTTCCAACTGCACTGCGGCAGCCCCGGCTCGTTGAAGTTCTTTGACGGCTCGGGCCACATTCAGCGGACCGCCAAAACCGGTGTCGGCGTCCACAATCAAAGGCACTTCCACCGCGGCAGTGATCCGACGCACCGCATCGGCCAGCTCGGTAAGAGTGAACAGACCTACATCGGGCAAGCCCAACTGACTGGCCGAAAAAGCGGCTCCCGAGAAATATAACGCCTCGAACCCGGCTTGTTGAGCCATTCGGGCCACGAGAGCGTCGTACACTCCGGGCACCGCCACGGGGCCAGAGCCAAGCAACCGACGCAGTTGTTTGCCAGGATCGGGTCTCACTCCCAGCCGCTCCCACTTGTGCCATACCGCGGGGTTGAATATAGAAACCCACAAGCCGGTTTGACAAGCAACCCTGCTTGCCTCCTTTCAGTAGCTTCCTGTGCTCATGAATCCACCGCCTGCTCTACACCACAACTGGAGCGAGCCGAGGGTGTGGTTTTGGGCTGGAGTGGGAATCACTTTTTGTGTTTTCCTGGTTCATGCAGCCTGGCCGGTGCCGGATGTAAACGAGTCTCATTACCTGGTCAAAGCCAAGGCCTTCTGGGAGCCGGGATGGATCCCAAGAGATTTGTTTCTAGAAAGCCAAGCGGCTCATGTGGTGTTTTTTGCCGCTTGGGGATGGGTGTATCGGTTTTTGAGTCTTCCTAGTGGCACCTGGTTGGGACGGCTGTTGGCCTGGGCCTTGGCAGCCTGGTGCTGGCAGCGGTTGGGCCAAGCCGCAAAGCTCAGACCCCTAAGCGCTTCCCTGGCTGCGGCTTTGCTGGTTGGCGCCACCACCTGGGCCAACTTGTCTCAAGAGTGGGTCATTGGTGGGTTGGAAGCCAAGAGTTGGGCCTACCCGCTCACCTTTCTAGCTCTGGCCTTGGCCACCGAAAGCCGCTGGAATGCCGCTTGGGCCACGCTGGGCCTGGCCACGGCAGTGCATCCCTTAGTGGGCGGGTGGACCGTGATGCTTTTGGGCACCGTGCTGATGACAACCGGGCCAAACTCTCTGGACAAAGTGTGGGCACGCAGGGGGAAATGGCTTCCGGGTGCTGTGCTCGGGATAGGGCTGGCCCTCTTGGGAGTGATTCCGGCCGTGGCGCTTTCCTGGGGAGTGGAGGAGTCGTGGGTTCGTGCAGCCCACAGGATCTATGTCTTTCATCGCCTTCGGCATCATTTGGTTTTTCAGTCCTTTCCTTGGAGCCACCGTTTGAGCTTTTTGGCTTTGGTGCTGGCCATGGGGGTGTTGAGCCGTTGGGGAGGCACGCACCAGTTGCGGCTGGTGGTCCGCGTGGCTTGGGCAGCAGTGGGGCTTTCGCTCCTGGGAGTGGGAGTGAGCGTGGCCGGACCTTGGAATTGGGACCTGGCCGCGAGGGTGCTACGCTACTACTTGTTCCGACCAGCCGATGCCTTGCTTCCCATGGCTTTTGCTCTCCTGGTGGCCCAAGGGGTGCA
>JAJRRR010000413.1 GCA_024279285.1 Planctomycetota bacterium | reverse complement strand
CCGGGACCTTACGACGCGGTGGTCACGATGGGTTGTGGGGATCAGTGCCCGGGAATCCAAGCCCACCGGCAAATCCAGTGGGAGCTTCCCGATCCCAAACACCTTCCCCCTGAGCAGTTCAACCAGATACGCGACCAGATCGCTGTGCTAGTCCACCAATTGCTGGTGGAGCTGGGAGTGTTGGACCCTGAGGATGCTTCTTTGGAGCCCCCACTTCCGTCATGTTAGCTGCACCTTAGCACCAACTGGGTCCCAATTACACTTGCAGGGCACAGCTCACATCCCGTGCTCTTTTCCTAGAGGACAGGAAGCGTTGTCCGAGGTGCGGCTTTAACGGATTTTCTTGGGTGGCTTTTGGCCTTTGGGCACGAAGCTGAAGTACTTGCGGCCTTTCATGCGGCGTTGGAAGTCTTCTTTGGCGGCAGCGACCCACTGGGGCTGTTCCAACAGGTCCAACACCGTGACGGCAAAAATCTTGGCGGCATACACCAGCCCTTTGTGCCCGATGGAGGAGCCGATAGAAGCCACATTTTGCCAACTGTGTCCTGGGCTGCCCACGGGCATGCAAGCGGTGCGAAAACCGGCCGTGGGCACATGCCAACTGATGTCGCCCACATCGGTGGAGCCTTTGCTGGAGGTGGGCACGCTGCGCAAGGGATCTACCGACTCGTGCAATGCCTGGGCAAACTGCCGACCAAACTCCTGCTCCAGCGGCTCCTGCAATCGTCGGGCAAAAAGTTTTTCCTCGGGGGTGAATTTCGGCGGGCCTAGGCGAACCATGTTCCGATGGATCAACTGGCTCAAGGGCCGATTGGGAATCAGCTCGTGGCAATCCGTGTCAATGCGCACTTCCACACGGGTTCGGGTCATCAGGGCTGCCCCTTGGGCCACCTGCTTGAGCCAACGGAAGTTGTACTCCACATCCTCGTGCCGGTCGGCCCGGACAAAGTACCAAACGGTGGCCTTGGGCGGAACCACATTGGGAGCCCCTCCGCCGTCGGTGATCACATAGTGAATCCGAGCATCTTCTTTGAGATGCTCGCGCATGTAGTTGGCCCCGATGTTCATCAGCTCCACGGCGTCCAGGGCGCTTCGTCCGGCCTCGGGACTGACGGAGGCATGGGCCGGAAGTCCATAAAAGGTGAACTTGGCCGAAACCAGTGCTTTGGAACTGCCGTCCCAAACGCCGTTTCGGGTGCTGGGGTGCCAGTGCAGGCACACATCCAGGTCGTTGAACACGCCGGCAAGGGTCATATAGACCTTGCCGATTCCGGTTTCTTCAGCCGGAGTGCCATAGAGTCGCACGGTCCCGCGGATCTGGTGTTTTTCCATCGCTTGCTTGATGGCAAGAGCAGCTCCCACGGCGGCCGTGCCCAAGGCACAGTGCCCACAAGCATGCCCGGGGGCACCGGGCACGAGGGGTTCTCGTCGCGGGGCCACTTTTTGGCTCATCCCGGGCAAGGCGTCGTACTCGGCCAAAAGCCCGATGATCGGACGCCCCGATCCGTATTCGGCCACAAAAGCCGTCGGCATGTCGGCAATTCCTCGCTGGACCCGAAAGCCTGCCTCCTCCAACGCATCAGCCAGCAGCTTGGCTGAGCGATGCTCCTCCAGCCCTAATTCGGCAAACTCCCAAATGGCCCGATTCATCTGGCCCAAACGCGGTGCCAGTTGCTCGACATGGTTCAAAGCCGTGATTTGGGAAGGGCGAAACGATTGTGCCCAGGCTGCCGTCACCGTCCAGAGGACTCCAGCCATGCAGAACCACGCCGCTTGTTGGCCAAAGATGTGCCCTCGCATCGTTTTCTCCCCATGGTGGAAAAGGAAATTCCGATAAAACCAAGTTCTATCTTTGGCCCCTTGCGAAGCCGACGCAACCCAGTGCGTCCAACTCCCCTGACCTGTACCCCATACGGCACACTCCCCGAGAAACTACTCCCGTTCAGGGGACTTGCCCTGCTGCGGGCAGGCGCACTATGGCCCAAAGCGCTCCTCCTGCCAGGGATCGCCGTGGTTGTGGTAGCCGCAGCGCTCCCAATAGCCGGGTTCGTCGTGGGCCAGGAGTCGAATGCGTCGCACCCATTTGGCACTTTTCCAGGCATAGAGTCGGGGGATGACCACCCGAACCGGCCCCCCGTGCTCCGGCTCCAAAGGCTGGCCGTCGTGGCTGTGGGCTAGCAGGACATCCGGGGCCAGAAACTCCTCCAGCGGCACATTGGTACTCCAGCCGTCGTCGTAGCCTTCCAGGACGACGAACCGGGCTTCGGGACGGAGGCCTGCTTTTTCCAGCAGCACTCGGGCTTGCACTCCTTCCCAAAGGTTGCCCAAGCGCGACCACCGCGTCACGCAGTGGAAATCGGCCAGCACCTTGGTCTGAGGCAAGGCGAGAAACTCTTCCCAATTCAGCAGCAACTCTTGGTGGACCAGCCCGGTGATGTGCAGGCGCCACTTGTCCCGGGGGATATGGGGCACGCGGCCCCAGTGCAAAACCGGCCACTTGCGAGTGCGGACCTGGCCAGGCGGAAGCCGCTGCGGACGAAGCACATCTGGGGAAAGAATCACCTCCGGACCCACGCTCTCCGGCCCGGGAGGATCGCCGGGTTGGTATTTGGGATCAGGATGGGCAGGTTGGGAGGAGTTCATCGCGCGGAAACCTTACACCGACTCGGGGAAACTGCGGCTGGGAAACAAATCCGGTCAACTTCGCAGGCAAACCAGCCGATCTTTTCGGATAAGGCAAATTATACCGCTCAGAGAATCCTTGCCAGCAGCCGAAACTTTCCGGTTTTCGCGCACACAGGAGTGCTAAGATGGGCTCTGGCCATGCGTCCGATTCCTCCCGGCAGGATCGTCCTCAAGTTCGGGTGGACCAGCCTCACATGGCCCCGACCAATCAAGCGGTGCCGGTGGCCGACGCCGCCGATTTGTTTTCTTCCCTGGTGCCGGAGGGCTTGCCCGAAGGAGCCAGCGAGCAACTCCGCACCCAGGCCCAACAACTGGCCCGACACTTCCAACAGTGGTGTCAGGACCTGGACCAACGCGAAAACGAACTCAAAACCCAAGAACTGCTCTGGCAACAGCAATGCCAGCAGCAGCACGAGGAGCTGGAACAACGACGCAAACAACTGGACCAGATGCACCAATCCCTGGAAAGGCAAAAACGCCAACTCCGGCTCCAGCAAGAGCAACTTCAGGCCAGGGCCCAAGAGCTCCAACAGCGCGAACAACTCCTGCACGAGTTGGTTCTGTTGGCCAAGCAGCGGTGGAAACAGCTTCAGCGGCAGATTCGGGTCGGCCAGCAGGCCATCGCGGAAGAAGAAAAACGGCTGGCTTGGGAAGCCCAACAACTGCAAATGCTGCAAATGCAGATTTTGGAAGACCACCAGCGCCATCTGGCCCAAACGGCCAAAAGCCGCCAGGCCCTACGCCAAGCCTGGCGCAGTTGGGAACAGCGTCAGCAGGAACTTCAGACCCGAGAGGAGCAACTTCAGAGCCGAGAAGCCCAACTGGAACAAGAACAACTCCACTGGCGACAGCGGTGCCATCGCCAACAGCAAGAGCTGGAGGAGCTTCGGGACCAGTTGCGCCAACAGGAGCAACAACTCCGCCAGGAGCAACAGCGCTGGTTACAAACCCGGCAGGAGCAGCAACAACTGCTCAACCAGCGCCAAGAGCAACTGGCCCAATGGCAACAGGAGCTTACCCAAACCGAAGCTCAGGTGCGCAAAGCCCAGCTTGAAGTGCTCCAGGTTCGGGCGGCGGTGGAGGAGCTATGGGGGCGACTGAGTGGGATGTTGCCGGAGTCCATTTTGCAGCATACCTTGTCGGCGTTCCGACACACCTTGCAGCAGCAGTATGAACAGCTTCGGCAGCGGCTTCAGCAGACCAGCTCTCAGTTGCAGGAGCTTCAAACCGTACTGGAGCAAAAACACGCGGCATTGCAAAAACACCTCGGCCGGCTCCCGCACGCTCGCCAGGAGCCGGCCGTGGAATGATCTTCGAAGCAGTCCGAGTTTGATTAGCGCTGGCTAACCGTCTGGGAAAGCGAACCCGGCGAACTCTTTTCGGCAGCGGCTTTTTGGGTGGCAAGTTGCACCATCAGCATTGCCGCCCTAATTTCCCCAGGGGTGAAGTACGGCTGACGAAAACCACCCAGTCGGCGCACTTGTTTGGTGGCCAATTCCTGCCAGCTCATCCCGTTGGCGATATGCCAAGCAGCGGCTTGAGCCACGCGTTGGGAGAAGGGGCTTTTGGGATGCACCATGCTGAGCAGGTGTTTAAGTCGGGGATCGGAGGAGTATTTTTCCACGGGAACGATTTCGTAGGGGATGCTGGAACGGGGCTCTTTTTTGCCGTGTTCCAGGCACACACAGCGGACTTTGAACTTGGCGACTTTTTGGGCCGGGACATTGAAGGCCCCAAAGCCGCCCATGCCGCCAAAACCGCCCATGCCACCAAAACCGCCCATGCCGCCAAAGCCCCCACCAAAGGCTTGATTGCTTCCACCGCCTCCACCGTCGTCTCCAAAGCCGCCGCCGTCTCCGCCAAATCCAAACCCGGCCCCGGCTCCTTGCTTCATCACAGCCACAAACGCTGCTGGTAGCTTGACATTCATCGGCCGGTTCGTCTTGTTCTCCACCAACACGGTGGCCTGGGTGGAGTCCTTGGGTACGATCCGCACGGAAATCACGCCTTGCTTGATTCCCTGAAACAGCTCAACGGTTTTTTGCTTGGGGTCATAGGGGCGAGGACTCGTGTAGCGTTTGCCAGCCCACAGCGGGGAGGCACAACACACACCCCAAGCCACCACGGCCAACACCAAGTGTTTCATGCCAAGGGCTCCTATGAGGTGGAACTCTTCCCTGCCCGAGTCGGGGTCTTCGGCCCGAGACGGACCACGGCCCGAAAAACCCACACAACTGCCTGGAATCACACGATTCAGGATAATTGACCCGAGGGGAAAAGCCAAGCAAAATCCGCCTCGGCCTCATTTGTGCCGCCTGAGTGGCTTGCCAGAACCGACAAAGTTTTGCACAAACCATACCTAGGAGCAAAACACTTGGCGAGTGCTTCAGGTGGTACAAGTGCCGGTTGCAGGTCTTTCGCCGGTGGGGACTGCCGCTCAAGTGGATCCGACTGCCCAGGGGCTGAAGGTGCCCTTGCCCCTTTTGATCACCGGCATAGCCGGGGTGGCCGGCTATCAGGCGTGGAAGCACTTCCGGCGCTTGTTTCCCGGTCAAGTGGTGGCCACGCGGCGTCGGGACAATTGGCGACTGCGAGGGCCGGATGTGGTGGGCTGGAATGCCGAGGACGAGCAAGGGCTGCAAGAGCTGTTCCGCCGACATCGCTTCGCCGCTGTACTCTATTGCGGAGGAAACTGCGCCCTGAAAGATTGCGAGCTGGATCCCGCTTTGGCTTGGAAGATCAACTACGGCGGGATCAAAAGCCTGCTGTGTGCTGTGGCAAGCCAGCCGGTGCGCGTGGTGTTTGTCTCAGTGGATCTGGTCTTCTCGGGCAACAAAGGAGCCCCTTATGTGGAAACCGATCCTCCGGATCCGGTCACCGTTTACGGCAAAACCATGGCCGCTGCCGAGGAAGCCCTGCTCAGTGCCCGAGAGGACGCTTGCGTGTTGAGGATTTCGCTGCCCATGGGCCGCAGCTTCAATGGGCACGCAGGAGCTGTGGACTGGATTCGCCATCGGTTTGATCAGCACAAACCGGCCACGCTCTATTTTGACGAGGTGCGCACCCCGGCTTACACCGATTGTTTGAACCGGGTCTTTGCCCGGGCGCTGGCCGGTCGGGAGAGCGGGATTTTCCATGTCCCCGGTGGCAGAGCGTTGAGCTTGTATCAGATCGGTCAGGTGATCAATCGGGTGGGAGGATACGAGCCTGGGTTGCTCAAGGGCATTCCGCGCCACTTGGCTCCCCCAGTTCCTCCTCGGGCAGGGGATGTGCGGATGGACGGAACCCGACTGCAAAAACAACTGGGCATTACTCTCCTGCCCTGGCCCCAAAATCCCCAGTTCGTTCCGACCGACCGCCAGTGGCACTACCGCAACCGCCACTTGTGGCAAGGCTCCCTGGCTTTGCTGGACCAGCTCCTTTACCGCCCCAAGAGCGTGCATCCTGTCGGCTGACAGCCTGGGCAGTTGCCCACTGCTGCTGGCTTCAGAAAACAGGGCCGGAAAGTGTCTCAAGGAGCTGCTCCCTTGGTGGGTGCAGGAATTCCTGCCAGTTTTCCTTGCAGCCACCACAGATGGACTTGGGCCACATGCCACATGTAGCGGGGGCAGTGCTCTCGGGCACACCCTACAGCTTTTTGCAGATGCTCTCGGGCCAGCGGGAACTTGCCGTGCACTTCGTAGTAGATGCCCAAGTACAAGTGCCCGTAAAACCGGCATCGGGTTCGCTGCTGGGAAGCGAGGTTCGCTCGGGCCAGGTATTGCTTCATGTGCCCAAGCACTTCCTGCACGGTGGCCTTGCTCCCATAGAGCCGATAAAGTTCCATCAGCGGCACCCGGGGGTCGCGCCCGCCAAGGGACAGCATTTGCTTTTGGGCTTGTCGGAGCCCTCGGGCACGGGCTACGCAGATGAAGTGCCACAAGGCGTTTTCCACATCGGCAGCGTCCACTTGGGTGTAGAGTTTGAACTGTCGGGCACCTTCGTTCCAGCGGCCTAAGTAGTAGCAAGCGATGCCGCGTTGCCAGTGCCGTGCTCGGCGAGGAGGATCCAAGGCCACCGCCCGATCAAATTCACGCAGGGCCTCCCGCACTCGCCCTTGGCAAAACAGCATACTTCCCCACAGATCGGCCGCATCGGGATCTTGAGGGCGGAGCTGGACCACCTGTTGGGCGGCTTGGGCCGCCTGGGGGATTTTGCCCAGGATAAATGATCCTCGGGCGTTCAGACTCCAGGCCCTTGCGTCCCGAGGATGAGCACGCAGATGGGTTTCCAACAGGGACAGGGCTTCTTGAGTCTGGCCGCGGCGCAGCAGCAGGGCTGCCCGATCCACCGGTGAATCTGCCGTCTGAGCCAACCATAACCATCCGCCCAGGACCACTGCCCACGGTCCCATATGCCCAACACTCCTGCGGGGAGGGGGAGTTGAGGAGTTTAAGCGAAAGCCTCCCGAAGCTGCTGCATCCAGCGACGGCACGCCGGACGAGGGTCTTCCGGTTCCTCGTATTCCAGGACGATGTAGCCCCGATAGCCCGCTTGACGAAGAATCCTGGCCACTCGGGCAAAATCGCCTCGGGTGCGCTTGCGGCCTGCATAGGTGAGACTCACCTTCACTTGAACATTGACCGCATAAGGAGCCATGCGCTGCATGTCCCGATAGGCAGCTTCCACCGTGGGACTGCCGTGCAAGTTGCCCGTGTCCAGGTTCACACCCAACCACGGACTTTCCACATCGCGGACCAGGGCCAGCAGTCCGCCAATTTCCCGGGTCAGGCCGCCGTGGTTCTCCAGGGCCAAAAACACGCCTCGCTGACCGGCATAGTGGCAACATTCTTCCATGGCTTCCACGGCCAAGCGATGGGCCTGTTGGACGGATTGTCCGTTGCGAGGGCGACCGGAAAAGATGCGCACCACAGGAGCTCCCATTCGGGCGGCATAGTCCACCCATTGCTTGACCATTTGAATTTGCTCTTGTCGCTTCGGTCCTGGAGGATAGCAGAAATCATTTCCCACAGCCGTGCCCGAGATGTCCAACCCCAGCGTGAAGGCCAGAAACTTCATCCGGTTCAAAAACGAGTCTGTCACCGGCCGGGGAAAGTAGTAGGAGGTCAGCTCGGTCCCTTCCAACTGAAGCTCTGCACAGTAACGAATAAAGTCTTCCAGAGTCCACTGGGGCTTTTGGCCCCGGGGAGCCCGAAGCAACGATCGGAACCCATAAGCGGCCAAGGAGAACTTGAACTTGGGTGGTCCGGGCCGGTGAATGGGTTCCCGGGCAGGGAGTTTGCCGGGAACAATGCCCAACGCTCCGGCTGCCCAACCGGCGATCGCTGTGCCCAAAAAACGCCGTCGCGTGAAAGTTGGCATGACCCTTCCTCTCCCCAATCGTTTCCTAGCGGCTTTCCCACCACGGATCGCCAACTGTCCGTTAGCCTAAACCTCCTCCGAGAGAATGCAAGCGATCTTCCCTTCCGGCACCATACAATAAAAATCCAAATACGAACCAACTTTTCCCAATCCCACTCCGGAAGGATGAAAAAACCATGTCCAGCAACCCACTGGCTCGGAACCTAAGGACCGTGAAGTGGACTGTGCTTGCGGTGCTGATGGGAGGGGCTTGGTGTGCCGAAAGGGGCGATGCTCAGCAGTTGGACCAATTGCGCGGCACCTGGGGATATGTGCTCCAAGCGGAAAAGCTAGCCGACCGTCCCCAACAAGCGGTGCAACTTCTGGCCAACAGCAAGCGCGATGTGCTGGTGTTGGACTGTTGGTTTGAGCCAGGCCGGATTTGGACTCCTGAGCAACTTGAGCTTATCCGCCGGGGCAAGCCAGGCCGAGTGTTGTTGGCTTACCTGAGCATCGGTGAGGCCGAGGAATATCGCCCCTATTGGAATCCCCCTTGGAAAAAGCACCCCCCGGAGTTCCTTGGCCCAGAAAACCCCCACTGGCCTGGAAACCACATCGTTCATTACTGGCATCCCCAATGGCAGAACATCATCTTGGCCGAAGTGGAGCGAGCGATGCGATTGGGATTTGATGGACTTTATTTAGACAAGGTGGACGCTTATTTATTTTTCCAAAAAGAGAGGCAAGCTGACCCTGGGCACCATCAGGCCAAGCGAACTCCAAGGCGCGGCTTTCAGGAAGAGATGGTGGAGTGGGTAAGGCGGATTGCTGCCCGCGCCCGACGCATCCTTCCCCGGGCCCTGATCGTCCCCCAAAACGCCGAAGAACTGCTCCGTTGGAAAGTCTATCGCCAACTCATCAACGCCCAAGCTGTGGAAGACCTGTTCTGCGATGGCCAGCGTCGCCAGAAAGTGGACGAGATCCGATATCGGTTGCAATTGCTTCGTCTGGCCCAAGCCGACGGCAAGCCTGTGGTGTGCGTGGAGTATTGTTCTCAACCTTCCCTGCGGAACTGGGTAAAACAGCAAGCCCGCAAATATCGCTTCTCCTTGCTCTTTACCGACCGCGAACTTGGCCACTTAGGCGAAGCCCTGGGACAGTAAAGAGCACCAACTTCCCCTTGCGGCAAGCTGAGTTTGAGGCATTGCACGGAAAAACCCCTGGAATCTGTTCGTCTGCTGCACACCGGAGAAGCACGGGAGGAGAGACAATTGTGGGCTAGAAAGAACCAGAAAACTTCCCACTTGTTCTCGCCTGACGATCATGACAGGATAGCCGTTTGCTTTTGCATTCAGGCAGACTCCACTCAAGAGGTGAGAAAACCCAGTTTTGGCACCAAAGAGCCGTTTCGTGCGCTGAAGCCTTGGTCTTCCGGTAGCTAAAGCTCCGGCGGCCGATTTGGGCCCAAGGGCCAGATGGTCCAGACTGTGGCGGCCAAGCGGACGAGGTCTTGCCTGGACAGGGTTCCAAGAAAACCTTTAGCCAGGAAAAAGCCGCCACTTGTGGTGGCCCTCTGGGTGCGCCCCCCGAAGGTGAAAAACTTCTTGCCCTCAGCATCCCCAAAAACCAAGAACCTATCCGAACAATCCTCCAACCCTCAAAATTGCCGAGTGCCCTTCCGATTTTTCGGACAAGCTCCAAAGGCAAGGGCCCTCCAGCTTTTTGCACACCCAGAGTAAAAGTCCGGGTAAGTCAAACCTGCGCTGCTTTTCCTCCTTTTGTGGCGAAGCGCCGAGGGAGCGAGGCTCCTTCAGAGATGGTTGCTGGCGGGGAAATTGTCAGATCAAAGGGGATTGTCTTCCCCGGTGAAGGTTGGCAGCTCTTTAGCGCCAGCGGAGAGAAATCCCTGTGCCGGCAAACCATTCTTCCCCCGGATGCAATCCGAGGCCAAAGCGGATGTCCCATTGACAATCCGGGCTCAGAAGCCAGGTCAACCCTGTGTTGAAAAAGTGCTCGTTGTCGGCTCCCAAGCCGGAGTGGAGCAAGGAGAACCACTCAGCGTAAGCTGCCCACCGGGAACCAAGGCGCCGGGAAAGCGTCCAGGAAAAGGCCGTTTGCAGCAGCAGGCGATCCTCCTCTCCGCGAAGGAAATGCAGTTGAGCCGAGGTGGCTGTGCTCCAGCGGGAGTCCAGCTCCCAGCCGGCGATGAGCATCATGCCAGGCTGCCACGCCCGGGCTGAAAAGACCCTGCTGCCAGTGGGTAGGGTGGTCTGGACCACGGCAGCCAGTTGAGGCCAAGCCTTCTGTTGCTCAGCCAGGGCCAGCTTGATTCCCACGGTGGCGTCTTCCCAACCCTGCTGCCTCCGGAGGTTGGAACCAACATGCAGCTCTTGACTGGCAAGCGGCAAGGCTAGCCGTCCTTCCAGCCAAGGGGGCCCAAGCCCACCCGAAGCAGCGTCTCGCCCCAGTCCCAGCGGTGGAGATGCTCCCCAGGTCCCAAGCGGCGAAAACTCACCGTGATGCCCGTTTCCCATTGCAGCACTCCCGGACCGACGGTGGCGGGGGATTCGGTAAAGTCGGGCCGGTCGGTTACAATCTCGCTTGGCAGCCGGAACCGAAGGGGCGAGCCCCATGAGAACAAACTGGGCATGTGGGACAGAGAAAAGACCGCCTCTTCCCGGTCCGTTTCCCCCTGGCCCAACAGCACTGCAGGCAAAAATAGCCATTGCATGGGAAGACTCCTTTAGCGGCAGGTTTTTGCAACGAAAACTGCGTTTTGGATAGTCAAAATAAAATTTTTAGTCAATGGAAAACCAGGATACAGCAACTCCCTGGGCAGAGGTGCTTTCACACATTTTCTTGGCGTAGAAAGTGGGCTTTTTCTGGCCGTAGGGGCGAATGGTCTTTCCAGGAGAGCCGAAGAGACCCTTTGGGTTGACTGTGGCGAGGGAATCCGATAGGATCAGGTCAGACAGCTCGACAGGTGTCGGGCTTTTCTTTGGTGCGACTTTGTGAAAGGATTCACAAAGTGGGCTGCTTTGACACAACCCCTTCGCCCCCCTTGGCTTGGAGCCCCATATGGAACCAGCTTTCCAAGTGGTGATCTTTGCCCTGTTTTGTGCCAGTGTGCCTGGGGTGATGTTAGGTTTGGGGTGGCTGTTGGGCCCTCGGCGCAACAACCCCGTGAAAGCCATGCCTTATGAAAGCGGCATGGATCCCATCCACGATACCAGACGCCGTTTTGATGTGCGGTTCTATCTGGTGGCCATTGCTTTCCTGTTGTTTGATGTAGAGCTGTTGTTTTTGTACCCCTGGGCGGTGGCGGCACAAGCCCAGGGGAAAGAAAGCATCGCGGAAGCTGTGGCCTTGGGCTGGATAAGCTCTCGGGAGTTGGTGTTTGCCGAGGCGATGGTGTTTGTGGCCCTGTTGGCCCTGGCCTTGGTGTACGCATGGCGACGAGGGGTGTTCCAATGGCGATAGAGCTTCCGGAAAATGTGGTGCTGAGCCGGTTGGACGCCCTGGCCAACTGGTGCCGCAAAAACAGTCTCTGGCCCATGCCTTTTGCCACCGCTTGCTGCGGCATAGAGCTGATGGCCACCGCGGCCAGTCGGTACGATCTGGCCCGATTCGGAGCCGAAGTGTTCCGCTTCAGCCCTCGGCAGGCCGACTTGATGATCGTGGCCGGGCGCGTGGTGATGAAGATGCTGCCGGTGCTTCAACGCATCTGGCTCCAAATGCCCGAGCCCAAGTGGTGCATCTCCATGGGAGCCTGCGCCAGCACCGGCGGGGTGTTTGACACTTACGCGGTGGTTCAGGGGATAGATCGGTTTTTGCCGGTGGATATTTACATCCCTGGCTGCCCTCCTCGACCCGAGCAGCTCATCCAGGCCGTGCTGGACTTGCAGGAGAAGATTCAAGCCGAGGGCACCTTGTCAGGTCGGGAGTTTCAGCGTCCCTGGGAAGAGGCACGGCGTCGGGTGTTTCAGCCCCAGTTGGTTCAGCTCCAAGTGCCTCCCTTGGAACCGTCCCAAGGTTCCGAAACGGCCAACTCTCAAGAAGCTCAAACCCCTTGATCCCCACCTGGAGGAGCACCAACTACCACCATGTCGTTCCGACCTACTTTTACCGAACAAACCCAGCAGCAGCTTCAGCAAGCGTTCCCGGAGTGCTCGCTGAGCACTTTCCGGGGCGATTTGCGCATGGTGGTTCCTCGGGAACAGATGTATGAGGTCCTGCGCCGGCTCAAAGACCAGTTCGGCTACGACATGCTGGTGGACATCACTTGCGTGGACTACCTGTACTATCGGGAAGCCAAGGACCGATTTGGATTGGTTTACTTGCTGGCCAACACGCAGAACAACGAGCGGCTTACGGTTCGGGTGTACTTGAACGAGCCGGAGCTAGAAGTTCCGAGCGTTTACGGGCTATGGAAAGCTGCGGACTGGTTGGAGCGGGAAGTTTGGGACATGTTTGGGATTCGCTTTCGGGGACATCCGGACCATCGACGCATTTTGCTTCCGGAGGAGTTTACTGCCCATCCGCTTCGCAAGGACTATCCGCTTCAAGGTCGCGGGGAGCGGCACAATTTTCCCGTGTTGCGGCGTCCGGAAAGTTAGCCCCAGGGAGTCTGTTTTGGCCAGGAGGTAGCCCATGCCGATCAGCCAAGCCCCCTTGCCCACCCGGGATCTGGCCCATGATGAGGCCCAAGAGTATGTCTGGACGCTCAACTTCGGCCCTCAGCATCCGGCCACGCACACCACGCTGCGCATCGTACTCAAACTGGACGGGGAACGCGTGCTGGACGCCATGCCCGACATCGGCTACCTCCACTCGGGATTTGAAAAGCTGGGCGAACATCTGGACTACAACCAATATGTCACCGTCACCGACCGGATGAACTACATCTCCCCGATGGCCAACAATGTGGCTTGGCATCTGGCGGTGGAGAAGCTGTTGGGAGTGGAGATCACTCCTCGGTGCAAGTATGTGCGCACGCTGGTGGCCGAACTGGCCCGAATCAGCGACCATCTGCTTTGCTGCGGGGCCATGGGTCTGGACCTGGGAGCGTTTACGGTGTTTTTGTATGCCTTTTACCAGCGTGAGCGGATTTATGACATATTTGAAACGCTTTGTGGGGCCCGATTCACCAACAGCTACACGCGTGTGGGTGGGGTGATGCACGATGTCACTCCCCAGGTGATTGAGAAAGTTCGGGAATTCGTGCGGACCTTTCCGGCGGCGTTGGCCGACATTGAGCGGTTGCTTCATCGCAACCGCATTTTTATTGATCGCACCCAAGGAGTCGGGGTGCTGAGTCGGGAAGATGCGATCAACTTCGGCTGTTCCGGTCCTGTGGCCCGAGCCAGCGGCGTGACCCGAGACCTGCGTAAAGATGAACCCTACCTGGCTTATGCCGACTTGGACTTCCAGGTCTGCTGTG
>JAJRRR010000412.1 GCA_024279285.1 Planctomycetota bacterium | reverse complement strand
CTGGCCCGATCTGCTCCCGAAACACGAACCTTGCATCGTGGCCCCTGGCAAATCCGCTGGGTGGATCCCCGGCAGTTTGCTGCTGGTGGCCCAGGCGCGCTTCCTGATTCCCCAAACTCTGCGAACCAACACTTTCCTCGGCCGACTCCTAAGCGCTCGGCCACCCGTCCGACTCCTGCGTACAAACTTCCCAAACGCTAAGTTGCCCTGATCCCCTAGCCGACAAAACTCCCAGCCATGAACCCACTGAGTAAAAAAAGACCACCACTGCCAATCAACACCCAGGAAAAGCCGTGTGAACGGGAGCGGTCCGGCAGGGGAGCGGTTGCCCTGGCCCAAAACCTGGTGCGCACTTGGAAAAACCGCCGAGCGTGCTCTCGGGTGAGCCGTGTGGGACTGATCGCCGGAGTGCTGGCTTTGGTGTTGGGTTGGTGGCTGGTGCATTGGGCTGGAGCGCTTTCTGGCCAGCAGGAGCCGCCGCCTTTGCCGCTTTATGCCTCCGAGCCAAACTCGGGCCTGCAAAAGACCGTCCCGGGCGGTTCCACCTCCCAGGTGCAGCTTTGTCAGTTTCGCCTGCCTCGTCGGGTGCTGGAGCCGGTTCCGCCTCAGGCCCGAGGCCCTTGGTGGCCCTCGGCCGGTCACGGCCCCCAACAACCCTATGGGCAAGGAGCCTACATTGAACCGGCCCGAACTCCCCATGTGCCGGACTACCGACTCCGCGTGGATGACCTGTTGGAGTTGGTTTATCGGATCACCCGGGACGAAACCTCTCGGCCCTATCGGCTCAATGTGGGCGATCGCATTCGCGTGGAGTCTTTAACCGAGGAAAAGCTCAACCGCGACCTGGTTATCCAGCCCGATGGCAGCATCACCTTGCTTCTGCTAGGGCAAGTGAAAGCCACCGGCAAGACCGTGGAGCAACTCCGCCAAGAATTGGAGCAGTTGTACAAAAAGTACTACAAGCACCCGGCCATCACGGTCACTCCGCTAGAGGTGAACTCCAAGCTACAAGACATCATCAAGTCCGTGGACGCTCGGTTCGGAGCCGGAGGGTTGGTGCGACAAGCGCGGGTGGCTCCCGACGGGACGATCAGTCTTCCGGCCGTGGGCCAGGTGCCGGCTCAGGGACTGACGCTTTCTGAGCTGAAACAAGAGCTGGATGCCCGATACCGAATGGAAGTGGAAGGCATCGAGGTCATTCCGGTGCTGGTGCGTCGGGCTCCACGGTTCGTTTTTGTGCTGGGTGAGGTGCGACGGCCAGGAAGATACGAATTGCAAGGGCCAACCAATGTGCTTCAGGCCCTCAGCCTGGCCGGAGGATGGAATGTGGGAGCCAATCTTCGCCAAGTGGTGGTGTTTCGTTGGGGGGAGCGATGGCAAATCCAGGCCACGGTGCTTGATGTTTGGGACGCCGTGTATGGGAACCGCACCTGCCCGGTGGACGATATATGGCTGGCCGACTCCGATGTGGTGCTGGTGCCCAAAACCAAATTACGCGTGTACGACGAAGCCGTGAACTTGCTGTTTCAGCAGGGCATCTATGGGGTGTTTCCGTTCCAGGGGGTTTCTATCAACTTTTCCCGATTCAGCACACTTTAGCTTGGCCCGGGACCGGGCTTGCCTTCTGGTCAAGCGTGCTTTCCGGGGGATAATCTGGGAGTGGAAACGCGGTTTGGTTTGCGCACAAGGAGCCGCCATCATGATCACCGAGCACGAGATCACTTTTCGTGTTCGCTATCCGGAGACCGATCCGGGAGGATATGTGCACCATGCCCAGTATTTCGTTTACTTTGAGATGGGCCGTACGGAGTTGTTGAGGGCCAACGGGTACACCTATCGGGACATGGAAGCGGCGGGAGTTTATGTGGTAGTGGTTCGGGCCCAGTGCCGCTATCATCGTCCGGCCCGATACGACGACTTGCTGAGGCTCCGCACCCGAGTGCTCAAAGTCACGGCGGCATCCATTGAGCACGAGTATCACCTCTATCGGGATCAAGAACTGCTGGCCGAAGCCCAGGTACTGCTATGCTGCGTGGACCGTCAGGGGCGCCCTCAGCGGCTGCCCGCATGGATGGTGCCCGATGGAAGCCCGGGCAAAAGCAAATAGATGCTTTGGCCCCAGCAGTGTGGCATAATGATCCTGCCACTTTGCCGTTTGAGTAGTTTCCTTACCTGATCAAAAGGAGCAGGTTCATGTCCCAGACAACCAATCCGTTCGTGACTGACGAGAACCTGATTGTGGAGGAGCTGCCCTGGGGACCTCATCATTGGCTGGTTCGGCCTGACATCGTGCCTGCGGAGATGCTGCAACTGGTTCGGGTGCTCATGCCGCCGGGCAAGTGCCACGCCTTTCATCGCCACCCGGAAATGGAAGAAGTCATCTATGTAATCCGTGGCAAGGCCGAGCAATGGGTGGATCGGCAGATGCAGATTTTGCGTCCTGGCGAAGTGGCCCACATTCCCAAAAATGTCGTGCACGGGACCTACAATGTGGGTGAGGAGACGCTGGAGTTTTTGGCCATTTTGTCTCCGGCCAAAATCCAAGGCCCGGCCCTGGTTGACATGAGCCAGGAGGAACCGTGGCGTTCGCTGCGCCCGGGAGGGTGAATCGCCACAGAGTTCACCGTTTGAGGAGCTATCATGAAAATCCCCGTCCGGCTGAAGAAAGAGCCGATTGTTGAAGCAATTTGGGAAGTCCGTTTCGTGCTTGCCGGGACTTCCACGGCTGATCTCCTCCCGGGCATTGTGTACCAGGCTTTGTCTAACAAGTATCCTCAATTCACCCGTCTGCCGGCGGCCGAAATCCCCGTGCCTCTGGCTGAAGAGGACCCCAAGCTTCGATACACCCCCCGATTCCGTCTGGATGGGAAAAACCAGGCGATTTTGATTGGAGAGCACATGGTGGCGTTGAGTTGTTGTCGGCCCTATCCAGGTTGGAAGAAGTTTTCGGCCGACATTTGCGAGCTTGTTCAAGTGTTGGAGAGTGCAAACTTGTTTGACCGTCTGGAACGCTTTTCCCTGAAATATGTCAATCTCCTAGATTTGACCCAACCGCCGGACCTGAACTGTCTGAATCTGGAGTTGAAAATAGGAGAGTTTGAGCTTCACTGCCAACCGGTTCAACTTCGGACCGAGATTAGACAAAAGGAGTTGGTGCACATTATCCAAATCGCCTCGCCAGCGAAGGTGACTATTCCAAGTAGGCAAGACCAGCTCCGCGGAGTGCTGTTGGAAGTGGACTCCATTCGGGTTTTTCCTCAGGGTAGTCTATGGTCGGAAGTGATTCACAACCTGGATACAGCTCACGCCGCTTCCAAAGAGATGTTTTTCAAGCTCCTTACCCCAGGCACATTACAGGCTCTGGAACCCGAGTACGAGGACAAGTAGCCGTGAAAGAGACCTTATCCCGGCAGCTTGCTTCCACCAGGGAAAGCCAAGAAACTTTTTCGGCTTTTTGCCAGCCAGAAACTGAGGAAACTGTGCGTCATGCTGGTCAGAGACGGGCTCGGACTGCTGGCCAAATTGTCGTTATTGTTTCTTTGTCAGAGGGTCACATGAGCTTTCAGCAAACCAGTGTGGAGCTTTTCCCAGCGGTGCCTCAGGGAGTTGTACAGTCCCCCTTGGCTCGCAAACTCTGGGCTCTCCGTGCT
>JAJRRR010000021.1 GCA_024279285.1 Planctomycetota bacterium | reverse complement strand
GGCCCGATGTTGGGCTTCCTCGGCACTCAAACCTACACATCGCCCACTGTCGGCAAACAAGCTCAAAGAAGCTGAGGCGGGGAGTGCGGCAGCCGTCGCTGCCCAGGTCGCGCCAAGAAGCCAAGAGGCAAGACTGAACATCGCAACCGCTCCTTATGCTGGAGGGAAAAACCTCCCCGCCCCAGCCCGAAAACTCCCGGTTTACTGCTGCCCAAACAGCTCGTCAAATCGCTCTGAAGCCGGTCGGGCATCGGTCGCCACAGGGATTTCATCCGCCGGGGTGCGACCCTGATCAATGACCTTTTGCAGCACGCGGATTCGGGCTTCGACTTCTTGGGCCAGTTGTCGAGCTTCGCCCAGCTTGGAGCCGTCCAGGTTCAGCTCTCCGGTGGCTGCGGCTGCCTGGGCCAATTGTAGTTCGGCTTTCAGTTGTTCGGCCTTGGCCACCAGCAAGTCGTACTGACGGCGGTACTCGGCCACTTTTTCCTGGGCTGCTTGCAGGGTCCGGAGACGCTGTTGGAGCAGTTGGCGCTTGGCCTCCAACCGGTCCTGTTGCATTTGGTAGCGGTCCAGTCGTCGGGCCAGATCGCGTTCCACTTGGGCTCGGGTGAAAAGACGGCCTCCGAATTCAAACTCCGTCCTGGGTTCCCGCAGGGCTTCCCGAAGCTGCTTCATTTGGGCAAAGGCTTTTTCCTGTTCCCGTTCCAGTTGTCGCACGCCTTTTTCCAGGTACTCCACTTCCACTTCCAGTTGGGCCACCACTTGCATGTTGCGGCGGATTTCCGGTTCCAGATCGCGGATCATCTGTTCTAACCGCTTCAGGTCGAAAGAGATGGGCGTGACATCGCGGATCGTCTGGCCCACCTGGCTCCAAGCAGTTTTCAGATAGCTCCAAGTGGTGCCCAGTCCCAAGCTGCTGACCACAACCGCGGCGGCCACCCAGGCCCACCAGTTCTGCCAAATCCGATTCATCATGGCCGACTCTCCCGTGCTGGAGGATCGCTTTGTTGGGGCTTCCGCCAGCCCCTTCTACCCTCTCCAGCGAAGTTGCCCGGGGGATCTAGGAAAAAATTTTTCCGGAAATCTGTTCCGGCCCCCTTCCCAACGCCACAACTGCTTGCAGCAAAGGAGGTTGTGGCAGAAAAAATTTTTCACTTTTTTCCAGCTCGGCGCTAACGCACCGGGGCAGGGGGGGCTTGGAGGCCTAGAGGGCTTGGGGGGAGGAAATCTAAAGTCAGGTGGCCACTTGTACCCAAGCGCCGAAACGAGATTCAGCGCTTATTTTCACGCGCCGCAGGCTGCATGTCACAAGCCGCACGCCAAAAGCTTTCCTGCGCTTTTCCGGTAGGAATGACCAGCAAGCCGGTCTCACTGAGCGGCTTTTCCCGGGACGGGGCTGGCAGGGGCTTCCTCACAGGTTCCAACCCAATTTTTTCCAAAATTTTTCCTAGAAAGGGAAGTTCGTTTCGTTTGTATTAATAGAGTCCTCAATTTCCTACTGTTTCATCAAATCAAGTCGTCACTTACGAGTGGTGTTGCTAACGCACTACTGGAGAATCGCCGCCACATGGTTCCTCGCCGGGGGCTTGCTCGGAGGAAGGCTGAGGGAAACTCCAGCAGTTTTAACGCCAAATCCGCAGGAGTCTCCCTCAGGAGGCGCTTCTGCCGCAGACGGAGAGGCTGCCTCTGACTAGGGCCTTTCAGAAGCTAGCGAACAACCGAGAAGTTCATTCAGAGAAGCTAGGAGCTATGGATCAGCGTTTTCATTTGTCTCCCCGTGAGCCCGTGGAACAACTAGGGCATTTTGCAGGGGTCACCCCCGTAGCCTTCAGTCCCGACGGACGGTTTATGCTGACAGGCTCGGTCGATGAGACGGCCATTGTTTGGGATGTCCGGACCGGAGAGCAGATCCGCACTTTCCAGGGACACGATGATACGGTCACCTCCGTAGTCTTCAGTCCCGATGGACGACGGGTGCTGACCGGCTCGGAGGACGGCAGTGCTCGGGTGTGGGATGTCGGCACGGGCAAGGAGCTTCTGCGGTGGTGGCACCTGGAAGGTGGGTCGTGGCTGGCTGTGACTCCCGAGGGATACTTCACCGGTTCGGAGGATGTCTTGCATTTGGTGCGTCACCGTGACCCGCAGACCGGAAGGCTTCTGCCGCCAGGGGAATCCCTCCGCTACCATCGGCCTGAGAAAGTGGCCGAGGCTTTGAGGTAGCTTTGGACATTGGCCCTCTGGAGCGGCATAATAACTCTGAAACCCTACTTGTCAGGTGTGCGGAGGGGTGGAGGTGTTTTCGCGTCGGGAGTTTTTGGCCACGGCAGGGGCAACTGCCGGAGCACTTGCCGCCTGGGCCTGGTGGAAAGACAGTGGAAGCCCTGGTCCGGGGGAACCCTCTAGACTGGGACTGCCAGGACCGTTTCCAGGCAAAGTGATCGAAGTGCACCATCCCGGATCGGTGCATCGGCGAAAACGCAATCCCCAGGCCATCCGACAAATGGTCGTGCAGGGGATGTGCCGCCTGGTGGGCTGCCAGGACGCTGTGGAAGCCTGGCGGTTTTTCTTTCAACGGGGAGATCGGGTCGGAATCAAAGTGGTGCCGGTGGGCATGCCCCATGCCATCTCCAGTCCCGAACTGGTGCTGGAAGTCATCTATTGGCTCCAACAGGCGGGGGTGCGAGCCAGGGACATCCTGGTGTTTGATCGCTACAAACGGGATTTTCTGGCCTGTGGCTATCCTTATCTGCTGCCCGAGGGTGTGCATTGGGAATGTGCTTCGGCCCAGTACGACGACCAGCAACTGCGGCTGGACGGCCAAGTGCACGAGGCTCTGTGGCGGGAGCATCGCGTGGCCGGTTATGATGCCGAAGTGTTCCGCCACCTGCCCTATGCAGCCCCTTGGCACGACCCTCACGATGACCGCCGCTTCCGTTCCCATGTGACCACCATCATCACCCGCAAGGTGGACAAGTTTATTTCCCTTCCGGTGCTGAAGGATCATCGTTCGGCCGGGGTGACCTTGTCGTTGAAGAACCTTTCGCATGGGCTGGTGAACAATGTGGCTCGTTCGCACATCGGCCACTCGTACGGCACCCACGCTGGCAAGACGCTCAATCAATGCGGCACTTTTATTCCGGCCATGGTCACTCTGGAGCCGATCCGGCAGAAGGCGGTGCTTCAGATATTGGACGGGCTCATTGGGGTGTATGAGGGAGGGCCAGGGACTTGGAACCGGACTTTTTCGCTTTGGGAGTATGGGAGCTTGTTCTTTGCTACCGATCCGGTGGCTTTGGACCACATTGGTTGGCGAGTGATAGATCGCAAGCGGGCCCAGGAAGGCCTGCCGCCGGTGGCCCAGATGGGCCTGGACGCCCATGCAGCGGTTGGCTCTGCCCAACAGCCCACCGAACAATTCCACATCCGCCAGCCCCAACACATCGCCTTGTGCGGCTTGGCCGGATTGGGCGTGTTTGATCTGGCACAGATTCAGTATCAGCGTGTGGAAATCTCAGGCTGAGGGAAGCGTGCGGCAGCCTGCGGCGTGGCATTGCGGTTTGCAGCGCGTGGCGTGCGACTGGCGGCGTGTGAAGATCGGCGTGGATTCTTGTTTTGGCGCTTGAGAGCAAGCGGAAATGTGTTTGCTCAACTTTGCTCCCCGAGCTGAAGCCTGCAGCTCGCCCCTGCTCCCTCAGCCCTTCTACGCCCTCCGTTCCCCTTGCCCCTGTCCCAAGACTCATTCGCACTACTGGCTTCTAGGCGAAGGTGGCATGGAGAAGCTGGATGTCGGGGAGAGTCAGGTGGCAAGCGGGGCTAGAGATCCCAGACCAGTTGGAGGCTGTAGCTGAAGTCGTATTTTTTCTTTCCGGCAGGGGTGCTGTCGTAGCGGTTGAGCAGGTCCAATTGGATGCTCATGCGGTTCTGCTGGTCCACTTGCACGCGCCAGGTGGCCCGAGTGGTGGCCCGAATGTCCGAAAAGTCCCGAACATCAGAAAACACATCCGTTTTGGCCTTCAGCACATGACGGCGAAGCGGCTGCCACTCTAGCTCCAGCCCATAGGAAAACTCCGGCACATAGCCCGCCCCTGGCAAGCCGAACTCTCGGGAAGTCCCTCCTGCCACGCGGCCTTTGAAGATCAAGTCCGGATCGCGCACAAAGTAGTAGCTCATTCCTCCGTCCACCACCACTCGCACATCAAAGGCGGTAAACCGATCGTATTCCACGCTGCTGTGGACGAACCAGGAACTAGGCCGTTGTTTGGCCAGGCGTTCAAACCGGCCTTCCCAAAACAGCTCGTTTTCAATCTGCTGCCCGGAGGATGTGGTGATCACATAGTCCAATTGGCTAGACCAAACATGTTTTTCGCTTTTGTGGTTCACATCCAGGCCCACTCGTGTGGTGATCCGCTGGTTGTTGCCTTCGGTGCCATCTAGGCCGGCTTTGAATCGGGTATTCCACTGGGGCGGAAACAGCGACCAAGGCACCCACCACCATGCCGAATCTTCTTCGGTCTGGGGTGGCGGGACTTCTTCGGCCTGGGACAGATCAGACGGTTCCGGGGACGAGTCTTTTTGCTCATCCGCAGGAGACGGCACTGCCTCAGGCTCTCCCTCGGTGGTCTTGCCAGTTTGTGTTTCTTGCGTGGAAGCTTTTTCCGAAGAACTTGGGGAGTTGGTAGAAGCTTTCGGATCGGGAGCAGGCAAAGGTTGTGAAGCGCGAGAACCTTCAGAAGCGGAAGTTGAAGAACTGGTCTGAGACAAGCCGGGGGAATCAGGGGCCTTGTCCTCCTCGGGGGATCGGAGGGAAGAGGCTCGGGGAGGCCAAACCACTGGGGATTGGGGCTCCGAAACGGGAGGAGTTGGGGAGGGCGTAGGCTCGCCCGCTTCAGACGGAGGAGTTTCTGCCACTAGCAAGAACTCACTCCAATCCGGCCATAGCTTCGGCGGCATCACAGCCGGAGCTTGGACCAACTCGGCAACCCAACGAAACTCTGTAGGGCCAAACTCCCGATGTTCCAGCTCGGGAACTGGAGCATCAGGAGCCCAGTGGAGCCATTGAGAGTGGAGCCATTGAGGAGGTGTGAGGGTGGGCAGTTGGGCCAGGGCATCCGTGCTCCCTGCTAGGCCCCAAAGGACCCAAACTGCCATTCCCACCAGTTGCCATCTGCTTGCCCGGTTGTTCATCACAGCAGGAGGGCCAAAAAGGAAGGAGCATGAAGGAGGGCCCAAGCACTCTAGCTACTCCAACCTGCTGGGAGCAAGGGCATCCGGGGAAAGCTAGCGAGGCTATCGGGCTTCAAAGAATCGGGCCTGAGTGCCCGTGGGCGAAATCTTCACCCGAACTGGCCGCCCACACCGCGGACAATGGCCCACATAGGCATCCCCTTGGGCATTGCGATAAATCCGGGCATAGACCCGACAACAAGCAAAATGAATGCCCAAAAAAGGCCGCCCTTGCTTGCACTGGGCTGGGTAAGGCTCTGGGGGTTCGCTCGTCAGGTCCAAATGACGCTCGCCGTCCATGGCTCTAGTTGGCTCGCATGTGCCCCTGCCCCAATTAACAAATTTCGGCAACCTCGGCCAAGAGGTTTTGACCAGAGCCGGGAAGACACTACCCAACCACGCTAGCTATGTTTTCCATATCCTCTACATTGACAATTTCGCGCCTGCTGGGGCATTCGCCTGAGAATCAGTAGAAAATAGGTGAAACAGTTGTCATGGGTGGTCTATCACGCTTTTAGAGGATGCGACAACTGCTCAATTCGGGAAAAGATGGCTTCTTGGCCCACCACGGGAGCTTCGCACTGGGTGCCCCGGCAGACGAACAAGGTGGGTTGGCCGCCCTGGGCCTTTTTGCCCTGGAAAAGTTCTTCTAAGACGCTGCCGGTCAGCTTCTCCGGAGCCGCACTTCCACTCAGGAACACTCGGGGAAGAAAGCACCGGGCAAGTTTTTCTCTCAGCTTGGGCCGGATCGGGTGCTGGAGAGAGTCCACCAGCACCAACTGGTAGCTGGGACCCAGAATCAAATCCAGCACCAAAAGCAATTGGCCGTAGCCTAGTCCCCCTCGGGCGGCCAAGGGAGCTGAGCCCAAGGCCAGCTCCTCAGCCACACGCAAAAACTTCTCCTGGCCTGAAATCTGGCCCAAGTGCCACAGCACCCAAGCGGCCATCGCGTTGCCGCTGGGGGTGGGATTGTCGGTCAGGTCCTTGGGATCAGCCAGCAGCTCCTGACGCCGACGATCCACATAGAAAAACCCGCCTTGTGGAGCGTCGTAAAAGTGCTCAAGCAGCACTTGGGCAAGCTCCAGGGCTTCATCCACCCAACGGGGGTGCCAATCCACCTGATGCAACGCCAGCAGGGCATTGGCCCAAGTGGCCACATCGTCCAGAAACGCCGGTGGCCCTGGCTCCCCCCCAGCCCAACTGTGAGCCAGGCTGCCCGGGCCAAGCGTCATGTGTTGCTGCACAAACTCCGCTACCTGACAAGCCGCCTGATAGTACCTCTTCTGACCCAGCACCACCCACCCTGAGCACATCGCCTCCACAACCAAAGCGTTCCAGCTCAAGATGACTTTGTCGTCGCGTTGGGGTGCGGGGCGTTGGGCGCGGGCGAGAAGCAGTTTCCTTCGGGCTGCGGCCATCTTGCGCTGCAACTCCCGCGGCTCCATCCCAAGCACTGCTGCGGCTTCTTGCCACCCTTTGGGCCGATGAAGCACCGTGCGGCCTTCAAAGTTCCCCTGGGGTGTGATGTCATAGACATAGCAGAACCACTGGGCCAGTTGGGGCTCAAGCACGGCTTCCACTTCCTGGGGAGTCCACACATAGTAGGCCCCCTCTCCCCCGGGCGAGTCGGCATCCTGAGCACTGGCAAAACCGCCTTCGGGAAGCTGCATTTCGCGCAACAAATAGTCCAGAGTTTCCCGAGCCACGGTGGCATACTGTTCCTCTCCGGTGGCTTGATAGGCTTCCAGGTACAAAGTGGCCAGCATGGCGTTGTCGTAGAGCATTTTTTCAAAGTGGGGCACCAGCCAGCGGCCATCAACGGCGTAGCGGTGGAAGCCTCCGCCCAGGTGGTCATAAATCCCCCCTGCCGCCATACGATCCAGAGTCAGAGTGATCATTTGCAACCAACGACTCTGGCCGGTGCGGTGCCACAGCCGAAGCAGGAATCGCAGTTCCAAGGGATGAGGGAACTTGGGCCCGTGGCCAAATCCCCCCCAGTGCGGGTCCCAAGCCCTGTGCATCGCTTCGGCCGCGCGGAGCAAATCGTCCAATTGGGCCGAGGAGTTTTCGGCAGGGCTGAGTGACCACTGGGTTTGATGGCGGAGCAATTGGGTGATTTGTCGGGCTTGGTTCAAAAGGGCTTGGCGGTTTTCACGCCACAGTCGGGCCACTTGCTCCAGCACTTGGCGAAACGAAGGCATCCCATAGCGCGGCTCTGGGGGCCAATAGGTCCCCCCAAGAATCGGTTCCCCCTGGGGTGTTAAGAACATGGAAAGCGGCCATCCCCCACCCACCGGCTGACCGGCCAAATGCTGGTAAGTCTGCAATGCCCTCATGTACAACTGGTCCACATCCGGCCGCTCCTCACGATCCACTTTGATCGGAACAAAGTGCTGGTTGAGCAGCCGGGCTGTTTCTGGGTCGGAAAAACTTTCCCGCTCCATCACATGACACCAGTGGCAAGAAGAATAGCCCACGGAAAGGAAAATGGGCTTATCTTCCTGCCGAGCCTTCTCAAACGCCTCAGGACCCCAAGGATGCCAGTCCACCGGATTGTCCGCATGCTGACGCAAATAGAGACTTGTTTGCTGAGCCAGGCGATTGGGCATGGGAAGGGCACTTTGCTAAAAGAGGCTTCGGAATGTGTCAGCTTGACACACCCTTCACTTTAGACCCTACTCCCGTTGGCGAAAACCACCCGAGGACGAAAAAGCGTGAGGGAAGAAAAACTGAGGCCGTGGAGGATTGGGAAGAGAGGGTGGCGGGGGAATAGTAAAAACAACCGCGCCTCCACTTGCACTCAAACGCCGAACCGAGAATCAGCGTTTATTTTCATGCGCTGCAAGGCACAAGCCGAAAGCCGCGCACTGCCAGTCGCCAGTCGCAAAGTCGCCAGCCGCGGGCCGCACCCCGGCGAGCCTGCGGCTTTAGCCGCAGGAGTGGATGAGATAGCGCTTCTCCACCTGTGCTCAAGCGTCGGAACAAGAATCAGCGCTTACATGCATGCGCCGCGAGTCGCAAGTCGCAGGTCGCACGCCGAGGGTTTTGGAATACACTTGGAAGATGCCGTCTGCGGTGCCAGGAGCCGAAAGGATGGAAAAGTTTGCAGGGATCCCTGTCTCGCCGGGAATTGCTCTGGGCGAAGCGTTGGTGCTGGATCGCCAGGGGTTTCGCATCCCGCGTCGCCTGGTACAGCAGGACGCGGTGGAGCAGGAGTTGGAGCGGCTTCATGGGGCCATTCGGGCGGCACAAGCCCAAATTGCCCGAAACCGCGACACCATCACCCAACAGCTTGGCCCCCACTATGGAGCCATTTTTGATGCCCATCTGCAGATGCTTCAGGACCGGAAGCTTTTGGAAGAAGTGGAGCAGTTGGTGCGGCGTCGGCATTGGTCTCCAGAGTTTGCCTTTTCCCAAGTGGTGCGGCGATATGCTCGGGCGTTTGAAGAACTACCAGGACCGATGCGCGAGAGGGCCAGCGATTTGTTTGATGTTGAGCGTCGGGTACTTCGGGAGTTGTTGGGGCGGAATCGGGAAGAAATTGCCCATCTGACTTCTCCGGTGCTGGTGTTGGCCCATGACCTCACCCCCGGCGAAGTGGTCAACTTTGACCCCCAGTTGATACTGGGCTTTGCCACCGAACGGGGAGGACCTAGCAGCCACACAGCCATTGTGGCCCAAGGGCTGGAGATTCCGGCGGTAGTGGGGGTGGGCCCGTTCCTCTCGGCCGTCTCAGGGGGCCAAGAGGTCATTCTGGACGCCGAACAAGGCTGGGTGATCGTGGACCCAGACGACCCCACCCGAGCCCATTACCAACAACGCCTTCAACGCCGCCGCCACTATCGCCAACAGCTTCGCCAGTTGGAGCAGCAGGAGTGCCACACAGCCGACGGCCAGCGCATTGAACTGATGGCCAACATTGAACTGCCCCAGGAAGCCCAACTCTGCTGCCAGCGTGGAGCCGATGGGATAGGGCTTTATCGGACGGAGTTTTTGTATTTGCAAAGCCCCTCGCTGCCTACAGAGGAGGATCACTATCGGGCCTATGCCCAAGTGGTTCAGGCCATGCAGGGGCGTCCGGTGGTGATACGCACTTTTGACTTGGGAGCGGACAAGCTACGCCATATGCCTCAACTGGAAGACCAGCCCAATCCGTTCCTGGGTGTGCGGAGCATTCGGCTGGCACTGCGACACACGGAGTTGTTTCGGGTTCAGCTTCGGGCGGTGCTTCGGGCGGCGCGGTTGGGACCGGTACGCGTGATGTTCCCGTTCGTGGCCACGCTTCGGGAACTGCGCCAGGCCAAAACCCTCCTGGCCGATGTTTGGGAAGACCTGCGTGAAGAAGGTCAAGGGCCAGAGGTGCTCCCTCCGGTGGGCATGATGATAGAAATCCCTTCGGCTGCTTTGCTGGCCGACTTGTTTGCCCCAGAGGTGGACTTCCTGAGCCTGGGGACCAACGACCTGACCCAATACACTCTGGCAGCGGATCGGAGCAATCGGGAAGTTTCCGCCCTGTATGATCCGTGCGATCCGGCTGTGGTGCGACTGGTGCACATGGCGGTGCAAGCTGCCCAAGCCCACCACAAGCCCATCAATGTGTGCGGTCAGGTCGCATCCATCCCGGAATGTATTATCTTGTTGCTGGGACTAGGTTTACGGCGATTTAGCGTAGCTCCGGGGGCGTTGGGGGAGGTGAAGCGGGTGTGTGGGCGGGTTCGTCTGCGGCAGTGCCAACAAGTGGCGCAGCGCGTGCTGGGGATGGACGATGGGCGGAGCATCCGGCTTTTTTTGCGTCAGGAGTACCGGCGTCTGGTGGGCGCGAGTTTGGACTAGTCAAACTCGGCAAAAGTTTCCAAAATTAGGGAAACCTTCTGCAATCCAATCCTCGGGGGTCCCGAGGACCGGAACCGGCTTTTCCCGAGGTTCCTGACAGGCTTGGGCCTGGGGTCTTCGGGAACGCCCCTTGGCCCCTCTGGTCGGAAACTGGCCCCTTTGGCCCCTGGAGGTATTCCGACCCGGGCTTGGTGAGTTTCGCGGCAGTGCGAGGGTGTTTGGAGAACCGGGGCTCTGGACACCAAACCGCCCGCCGCTGAGCAGTCGTGTGGTCTTTGGTGTAAGGGTTCGCCACCTGTGGCGAGTGGAAAAGAAAAAGTGTTGGTGCACACGGAGATGCCCCCAAGAGGCCCCAGGGGACTAAGCCCTTTCCCCGGCCTTGACTTGTTTGCAGGAAAAGTGCTGCCCTGGGCGGAATCGCCCCGGACCAGTCTTGCCTTGTGGCTTGAAAAACCTCTTTCCCAGCCTTGGCTTTTGCAATTTCCGTCCCAGGGACTTCCTTCAGATCGTTTGTGCCCTGAGCTGGGTCCAGTTTCCAAAGTTTCCAACAGTAGTCTTTGGCGGCTTTGGGGCTGCCTTGGGGAGTGCTCCGCTGCCCCTGCTCCGCACACCGAAAGAACAAAGAGCCATGAAACAGGAAATGTTCATCAATGTCGCCCAACCCGAAGAATGTCGGGTGGCCGTCGTGGAAGACGGCGTGTTGGAGGAGTTCTACATCGAACGAGCCAGCCAGGAAAACTACATCGGCAACATCTACAAAGGCGTGGTGGTCAATCTGGAGCCCAGCATCCAAGCAGCGTTTGTGGACTTTGGGGTGGGCCGCAATGGGTTTTTGCACATCAGCGATGTAGAGCCTCAGTACTTCCGCCTGGGAGGGCTTGATCCCAAGGAGCTGGAAGCCGCCGAGGCTTCCGGCAACGGCTCTCGCGGGCGTTCCCGAAACCGAAACCCCAGCGGTCGTCCCCGGCTCAAGCCGCCCATCCAGGACATCTTCCGCCGCGGGGACGAAGTGCTGGTGCAAATCATCAAAGAAGGCATCGGCAACAAAGGGCCCACGCTCTCCACTTACATCAGCATCCCTGGACGCTACCTGGTGCTGATGCCGGCCTTGGGCCGCGTGGGCGTTTCCCGAAAAATTGAAGACTTGCAGCAGCGCCGCCACTTGCGGCAGATCTTGCACGAGCTGGACCTTCCGCCCGGATTGGGCTTTATCGTCCGCACCGCTGGAGCCGATCGCACCAAACGCGAACTGCAACGCGACCTGGCCTATCTGTTGCGCCTGTGGCGTGTGATCGTGCGGAGGATCAAAAACTCCCGAGGTCCTGTGGCCATCTACGAAGAGTCCGACATGATCATCCGCACCATCCGCGATATTTTCACCGCCGATGTGGAGGCCATTTACATTGACGAGCCTCAGGCATACGAAAGGGCCAAAGAGTTTCTCCAGATGGTCATGCCCCGGTATGTCAACCGCCTGCACCTGTACGAAGGCAAAAAGCCGCTGTTCCATCACTTCGGCATAGAAAAACAAATCCAGCAAATCCACCAGCGCGAAGTACCGCTGAAGTCCGGAGGTTCCATCGTCATTGACCAAACGGAAGCTCTGGTGGCCATTGATGTCAACAGCGGCAACTTCCGTGCCGCAGACGAATCGGCTGAAGAAACCGCCTATCAGATCAACCTCATGGCCGCCCGGGAAATCGCCCGACAAATCCGCCTGCGCGACCTGGGCGGCGTGATCGTTAATGACTTTATTGACATGCGCTTGGAAAAACACCGCCGAGGGGTGGAACGGGCTTTGCGCGAGGCGTTGAAGCGGGATCGGGCCCGATCCCGAATCTTGCGCACCAGTCCCTTCGGACTCATTGAAATGACTCGCCAACGCATCCGGCCCAGCTTGCGATGGACGCTGTATCGCCACTGCCCCACCTGCATGGGTTCGGGAATGGTCAAGACGGTAGAGACCCTGGGATTGGAGCTGATCCGCACATTGGTCTATCTGAGTCAGGATCCCAAGGTGCGCCGCATCGTGTTGCAAGTGGCTCCCGATGTGGCCGGATTCCTCAATAACCAAAAACGCCACCAACTGACCCAATTGGAAGAAGAAAACCAAGTGACGATCCAAATCCTGGCCAAAGAAGGAGCTCACCCTGAACTGGCCGACATCCAGTGCCAGGACGCCGAAGGCAATCCCGTACCGGTGGAACTGTAGGCCGCACCCAGCTCACCGCACCAAAGATCAAGGATGGCTCGCCCGTTCTATCTTCCCTGGCAAGGAAGGGGGCCTAGGATCGGCAAACCGCAAATGGTGAACCCAAGCCGGCGGGAGATTACCCAACACCATCCGGCGGCGCACTTCGTATTGGCTCAAAGTGGCGTGAAGCACCTGGCCGATTCCACGCAGTCGGGAGCGCGTGGCGGCTGAGGCCACCCATTGCCGAAGACGACGCACACCGATGTATTGAAAAAACGAAACCACCCCCCCTGCCCGGGTCAACCAGGCAAAGCGATCCAGAAACTCCTGCACCTCTTGGGGCTGGAAGTTGTTCAGGGGGAGTCCTGAGATGAGCACCTCGTAAGGTTCCTGTGGTTCCCATCGAAGCACCGAGCCTTGGTGCAACTGGACTTCCACTTCCGGGGGAATCCGAAACCGAGGATCGCTCTCCAGTGCTCGTTGCAGAAACTGGACGAACTGAGGGTTGATTTCCACCAAGTCCAAGCGGTCTCCGGGCCGGAGATGGCCAAGGATGAATCGGGTGACGGCTCCTGTGCCTGGACCTACTTCCAAAATGCGGCGTGGAGGAGAATCGGCCACCGCGCGCTGATCCTTAAGAGCCCAACACAACTCCCGAGCCAAAGCCCGGGAGCTGGGAGCAATGGCTCCGGTGGTGTGGAAGTTTTCGCGGAATTGTTGCCAAAACACACGCCAAGCTGAACCCACTGGCTAAACTCCTGGACAAAAAGAGGCAGTTTTCCTGGCCCAGCCACTTTGGTCTTGTCACTTTTGTGTGGGATTGGCCAGGGCTTCGTCAACCGAGGCGGTAAAAGCCATCAGGGTTCGTCCGGGCAGTTCCCAGGTGGCTTGTTCCACCGGAGGACCTTGGCCCAAGGGGAAAATGTCCTTGGGAGGTCGGGCAGCCGTGTTGACAAACACCCGCCACGGCAACTGCTCCACCGCCGCAGGAACTACAAACCGCCCCGGCTCCGG